>JAFKKQ010000373.1 GCA_017304505.1 Hyphomicrobiales bacterium
CGCCGGAGATTGTCGACGAGATTCCGTCCGGGCGCCTCTACAAGGACGGCGCGCTGCTCATCCCGGCGGAGGCGCGCACCATCGCCGACCGCAGACGGCTTGGCTTTTCGGGTATCATCACCGTTGCCATCGTCCTCAATGATAAAGGCCAGTTGCTGGCGGATCCCGAGGTGGAATTGATCGGCATCCCGGAGAAGACGGCCGACGCCGAACCGATGGCGAATGTCGCCTATGGCGCCGCCGTCGAAACCTTCGAGACGCTGCCCAAGCCGCGTCGGCGCGATCCGGATTCTGTCGCCGAGGCGGTCCGGCGCGGCGTGCGCGCCGCGGTCGCCCGGCATTGGCGAAAGAAGCCAAATGTCACGGTTCATGTTGTGACGGTGTGATAGTGTAATGGGGCCGATATGGTTGAGCGCTCGCCGTTTCTTCGCCCCGAGGGCCTCTGCCGCATCTTGATCGAACCCGGGCGAGATTAAGTGCCGAGCCTCAGGCTATGTCCATTTCGCTCGCTGTGGCGATCTATTTCCTGATCTGGTGGATCACGCTGTTCGCGGTGCTGCCCTGGGGCGTGCAGGCGCAGGGCGACGATGGTGCTCCCGGCACCGATCCCGGCGCTCCGCAATTGCCCCGGTTGTGGTTGAAGCTGGTCTGGACAACCATCGTTGCGACCGCCGTGTTCGGCGTGTGCACATTCCTATACGTCAACAACTACGTCACACTCGATGGGATCGCAGCGCTGATCGGGATGCCCGGCTAGATCGGCCTTCGCCGGATGCAGACTTATAGCGCCGTCTAAAAAAAGAGCAGGGACAAGGCCCTGCTCAAAATTCCTAAAGTGTTGCTGTCAGCCCCGATACGTCATCCTGGTTCGAGACTCGCGCCGGTTGTGCGCTTCGACCATTCCTCCCCAGACGTGGGCCAGCGACGATTTTTCGCCGCAGGGGCAGGACGGTAGCCGATCCATTTGCCGTTGTCATTATGGCTTTTACCCGTTTCACGAGGGGCGCTTTCCGCTTTCCCCAGTGTCCAGTCCGGCCGCCAGCCCCTTGTCGCGCTTGTATTTTCACGCCCGATCCGCTTTCTCTGCCTGGGTTGAGCCGTCCCGCCGATTCCCGAGAAACCCATGCGATTGTCCCGATTTTTCCTGCCAATCCTGCGCGAAACCCCCAAGGAGGCGGAGATCGTCTCCCACCGGCTGATGCTGCGCGCCGGCATGATGCGACAGGAGGCCGCGGGGATTTATGCGTTCCTGCCGCTCGGTCTGCAGGTGCTGAAGAAGATCGAGCAGATCGTCCGCGAGGAGCAGAACCGCGCGGGCGCCATCGAGCTGCTGATGCCGACGATCCAGTCGGCGGACCTGTGGCGCGAAAGCGAACGTTACGACGATTACGGCAAGGAGATGCTGCGCATCGAGGATCGTCACGAGCGCGAGATGCTTTATGGGCCGACCAACGAGGAGATGATCACCGACATCTTCCGGTCCTATGTGCGCTCCTACAAGGACCTGCCGCTCAATCTCTACCACATCCAGTGGAAGTTCCGGGACGAGGTGCGGCCGCGCTTCGGCCTGATGCGCGGGCGCGAGTTCCTGATGAAGGACGCCTATTCGTTCGATATCGACCAGCCCGGTGCGAGGCACTCCTACAACAAGATGTTCGTCGCATACCTGCGGACCTTTGCTCGGCTCGGCCTGAGATCAATTCCGATGCGGGCGGAATCCGGTCCGATCGGGGGCGACATGAGTCATGAGTTCATCATTCTGGCATCGACCGGCGAATCCGAGGTGTTCTGCCATCGCGATTACCTGGATTTTCCGGTGCCGGACGCCAGTGTCGATTTCGATAACGTGGCCGAGTTGCAATCGGCGGTCGACAAGTGGACGTCGCTCTACGCTGCGACATCGGAAAAGCACGATGCTGCGGGGTTCGAGGCGATCCCCGCCGACAAGCGGGTATCGGCGCGCGGTATCGAGGTGGGGCATATCTTCTATTTCGGTACCAAATATTCCGAGCCGATGAAGGCCGTCGTCAGCGGCCCGGACGGCGTGGAGCGGCCGGTCCACATGGGGTCTTATGGCATCGGTCCGAGCCGCCTTGTCGCCGCCATCATCGAAGCATGTCACGATGACGCCGGCATCAAATGGCCGGAGGCGGTGGCACCGTTCCGCGCCGCCATCCTCAATCTCAAGCAAGGCGACAGCGGCACGGACGCCGCCTGTGAACATCTCTATCGCGATCTCATAGCCAAAGGGATCGAGGTGCTTTACCACGATCTCGACGAGCGGCCGGGCTCGAAGTTCGCCACGGCCGACCTGATCGGCGTGCCCTACCAGGTTGTCATCGGGCCCAAGGGGCTCGCTTCGGGGATGTTTGAGATCAAGCGGCGCGCGGACGGCAGCCGGGAAAATCTCAGCCCGGCGGCCACGATCGATCTGTTGTCGCGATGAAACTGTGTGTTTCTCAAGGGGGCGCGTCACCAACGCTAGCTTTCATCCGCCAGAATCGGATGAAATCCGGCAGTTCAAGAGCGGTGGGATGAGCGAACCGGCCGGGACACGACCCTTTGCCCCTTTTGAGTGGATGCTGTCGTTGCGCTACTTGCGAGCGCGGCGCCAGGAGGGATTCATTTCGATCATCGCCGGCTTCTCGTTCCTCGGCATCATGCTGGGCGTGGCGACGCTGATCATCGTCATGGCGGTGATGAATGGCTTCCGTAAAGAGCTGCTCGGCAAGATTCTCGGCCTCAACGGCCACCTGCTGGTGCAGCCGCTGGAATCGCCGCTGACCGACTACCAGGCGGTTGCCGAGCGCATCTCCAAGCTCGAGGGCGTTCGCCTTGCGGTGCCGATCGTCGAAGGGCAGGCGCTGGCGTCATCGCCGTTCAACGCCGCAGGCGTTCTGGTTCGCGGCATCCGCGGCTCGGACCTCGCCGGGCTGACCTCGATTGCCAAAAACATCAAGCAGGGCACGCTTGAGGGCTTCGATCAGGGGCAGGGCGTGGTTATCGGACGCCGCCTTGCCGATCAGCTTACGCTCCGTGCCGGTGACAACATCACCCTGGTGTCGCCGCGCGGTGCTGTGACGCCGATGGGCACGACGCCACGCATCAAGGTCTACAAGATCGCAGCCGTGTTCGAGATCGGCATGTCGGAATACGACGCTGCTTTCGTGTTTATGCCGTTGAACGAAGCGCAGGCTTATTTCAATCGCAACGGCGATGTCACGGCGATCGAGGTCTATACCAACGACCCGGATCGGATCGACCACTTCCGGCAGGAGGTGACCAAGGCGGCGCAGCGGCCGATCTTCATGATCGACTGGCGGCAGCGCAATGCAACGTTTTTCAGTGCGCTGCAGGTCGAGCGCAATGTGATGTTCCTCATCCTCACCCTGATCGTGCTGGTGGCGGCGTTTAATATTGCCTCGAGTCTCATTATGCTGGTGAAAAGCAAGGGACGTGATATCGGCATCCTGCGCACGATGGGGGCGACGCAGGGCTCGATCATGCGGGTGTTCCTGATCACGGGGGCTGCGATCGGGGTGATCGGCGATCTGGTCGGCTTCCTGGTCGGATTGGTTGTGTGCCTCAACATTGAATCGATCCGGCAATTCCTGTCGTGGCTCACCAACACCGAGATTTTCACACCCGAACTGTATTTCCTGTCGAAACTGCCGGCCGACCTCGACGTCGGCGAGACCACAGCAGTGGTGGTGATGGCGCTTGCGCTTTCGCTCCTGGCAACGCTTTACCCGTCGTGGCGCGCCGCGCGCCTCGATCCGGTCGAAGCGCTGCGGTACGAGTGAGCCGCCGATGGCCGAACGGGAAACCCCTGTCGTTTTTCTGCATCGGGTCGAGCGGCGCTATCAGCAGGGCGACGCCACGCTGGAGATCCTGAAAGGCGCGGAGCTTGCCGTCTGGGCCGGCCAGTCGGTGGCGCTGGTGGCGCCATCCGGTTCCGGCAAGTCAACGCTGCTGCATATCACCGGGTTGCTGGAACACCCTGATAGCGGCGAGGTCTATCTCGACGGTGAGCCGACCTCCGGCCTGTCCGACGCCGCCCGCACGCGCCTGCGGCGCAATTCTGTCGGCTTTGTCTATCAGGCGCACTATCTGCTGCCGGAGTTCTCGGCGCTCGAAAACGTCATGCTGCCGCAGATGGTTCGCGGCCTGTCGCGCGAAGAGGCGCGGAGCCGGGCGACCGAACTGCTGTCTTATCTCGGGCTCGCCGAGCGGCTCACCCATCGCCCGGCCGAGCTTTCAGGCGGCGAGCAGCAGCGAGTGGCGATTGCGCGCGCGGTTTCCAATGTGCCGCGCCTGCTTCTTGCCGACGAGCCGACCGGCAACCTCGATCCGCGCACGTCGGATCACGTGTTCCACGCGCTGTCGCAATTGATCCGGGCGTCCGGCCTCACCGTGGTGCTTGCCACCCACAATATGGAAATCGCCGCGCGCATGGACCGCCGCGTGACGATCCGCGACGGGCTCATCATCGAGCTGGATTAAGCGCGATCAGTACAGCCGCAGCAGGACGGGCAGCACGCCAATGTTCTGCAATTGCTCGAAGGCTTCCGCCAACGGCACCGACAGCAGGAAGAACAAGGCGTCGGCAAATGTCCGCAGCACCTTGGGCGGCATCACAACCAGCGTCGGCTCGTCGTGCCAGAGTCTTGGGTTGGGCAGGAAACGCGGCACCGTGTTGGTGTAGTCCTTGAACGCCGCACCGTAACGCCCGAGCAGCAGGCGCTCCTCCTGGAGCACCACCACATGGAAGACGGCCCACGCCAGCAGGCCGAAGACGCCACCGGCGATAATGCTGCCGAGCTGTGCGCCCGCGCCGGCAGCGCCGAGAATGGAGAAGAAGTAAAGTGGGTTGCGCATCACCGAGTAGGGCCCTCTGGTGATGAACTGCTCAATCTTGCGACCGCCGATATAGAGCGACGCCCAAGTGCGGCCGAGAATGCAGGTCACGATCGCCACGATCCCCACCCACTCGATCATTTCGTGGGTGGCGTCCCCCGCTTCGAGAGACGAGTTGGTAAAGGCGAACATGAGGGCGCCGAGGAGGACGGCAATGCCCAGAACGATCTTCCGGACAACCTGAACGCTGGCAATGGTCATTAGACTTCCCCCGGCCCCGTGTCCTGAAATCAGGGCAGGCGGGCTTTTTTGCGGCTTTTAGAACGGTTCGAAACGCTATGACGGCGTGACTTGCTCGGCTTCGATGAAGGTGCTTGACAATAGAACAAACAATGAACTATGTTCTCTTTTCGTTCATGGGAGGACACGATGTTTCGCGCTGTCGTTGAGGAAGCTGCCGCGTTGACCTCGATAACCCTGTTTGTCGGCATGATTGCCGTCTGGGCGCACGTTTTTACCGTGATGTGAAGCAAACGGGCTCCTTTGGAGCGATCCGTCGGCGAGCAATGTGCCGGCCCGTTGTGTGAGTGTCTGGTGGCGTCTGCGTATCAGTCCCTGCGTCCCCACCGCCCGTCATACCCGTTGGCACGGGTGTCCGCGTTTCGATTCTCCCCGGTCGAACGCGGATGGCATCGGAGAATTCGGGCTTGCCCCGCTCCCATGCCATGACGGCGGTTCCGCAGCGAACGGCCGTTATGGTTTTCCACCGCGGAATAAAAGCGGGCCGGCCGGCGGTTATCCCGTTTTATGTGTTGAAGCGCTCCCGCCGCCCCTGGATCGAAGCGGTCGTATCTTTGTCACGTGGGTGTCGCCTGGGGAAATCAGGCATGGTTTGCCCATCGGGCGGGATCGTGATGGACAGCGCCCGGCCACATCCCCACCATCACGGGACACCGAATCGAGGTTCCCATTGTCGACTTCTCCGACCGCCGGTCCCGGCTTCGTGCACTTGCATGTGCATTCCGCTTATTCACTGCTCGAGGGCGCGCTGACCATCGCCCGGCTCGCGGAATTCGCCAAGGCGGACAAGCAGCCGGCGTTGGCGTTGACCGACACCGACAATATGTTCGGCGCGCTGGAATTCTCCGAGAAGCTCGCGGCGAGTGGCATCCAGCCGATTGTCGGCTGCAGCCTCGCAGTCGACTTCGGTGACGAAACGCGCGACCCGCGGCAGACAGGCCGGCCTCGCATGTTGGGCCGTATTGTTTTGCTCGCAGCGCGGCAGGACGGCTATCGCCGCCTGATGGAACTCAATTCGCGTGCGTTTCTCGAAACGCCGTCGAACGAGAAACCGCACCTCAAACTGGCCTGGATCGAGGAAGCCCCGACCGACGGCCTTATCGCGTTGACCGGCGGGCCCGACGGCCCCCTGGATGCTGCGATCGTGGCAGGGCAGGCCGATCTCGCCGCCGCCCGATGCGCCGCGCTGCAGCGGCTGTTCGGCGACCGGCTCTATGTCGAATTGCAGCGTCACGGCACCGCCGCGGAGCGGCTGGCCGAGCCGGCGCTGATCGAGCTGGCCTACACCCGCGATATCCCGTTGGTGGCCACCAACGAGCCCTATTTTGCGCGGCGCGAGGATTACGAGGCGCACGACGCTCTGATCGCCATTGCCGAGAGCCGCGTCGTCGCCGAAACCGATCGCCGCCAACTCACCCCGGAACATGATTTCAAAAGCCGCGCCGACATGGCGAAGCTGTTCGCCGATCTGCCG
>JAFKKQ010000535.1 GCA_017304505.1 Hyphomicrobiales bacterium
ACCAGAAGATCAGCCCGCGTGCCGCCAACAAGGCCGCCAAGGACGGGCTTGAAAGCCTGCTGATCCCGACCGAGGAAATCTTCGGCCACTACGCCGCCAACGATATGATCGATGAGTCCACCGGGCGCATCTATGTCGAAGCGGGCGACGAAGTTGCGCCCGACAATCTCGAAGCGCTGGACAAGGCGGGGATCGACCGGGTCGAACTGCTCGACATCGATCACGTCAATACCGGCCCGTGGATCCGCAACACGTTGCAGGTCGACAAGGCCGAAAACCGCGACGAGGGCCTGGAAGCGATCTACAAGGTCATGCGCCCCGGCGAACCGCCGACGAAGGAAACCGCCGAAGCGCTGTTCGAAGGGCTGTTCTTCGATCCGGACCGCTACGATCTGTCGGCCGTGGGCCGCGTCAAGCTCAACATGCGTCTCGGCCTCGATGCCGAAGACACCGTCACCACCCTGCGCTCCGACGATATCCTCGCCGTGGTCAAGGAACTGGTCGACCTCAAGGACGGCAAGGGCGAAGTCGACGATATCGACAACCTCGGCAATCGCCGCGTCCGCTCGGTCGGCGAGCTGCTGGAAAACCAGTACCGCGTCGGCCTGCTGCGCATGGAACGCGCGGTGAAGGAACGCATGTCGAGCGTCGATGTGTCCACCGTGATGCCGAACGACCTCATCAATGCAAAGCCGGCCGTGGCCGCGGTGCGCGAATTCTTCGGCTCCTCGCAGCTCTCGCAGTTCATGGACCAGACCAACCCGCTGTCCGAAGTGACGCACAAGCGCCGCGTTTCGGCGCTCGGGCCGGGCGGCCTCACCCGCGAGCGCGCGGGCTTCGAAGTGCGCGACGTTCACCCGACGCACTATGGCCGCATCTGCCCGATCGAAACGCCGGAAGGCCCGAACATCGGTCTGATCAACAGCCTTGCCTCGTTCAGCCGGGTCAACAAGTACGGCTTCATCGAAACCCCGTACCGCAAGGTGGCGGATGGCAAGGTGACCGACGAGGTCGTCTATCTTTCCGCGATGGAAGAGCAGAAGCACGCCGTCGCGCAGGCTTCGGCCGAACTCGATGA
>JAFKKQ010000374.1 GCA_017304505.1 Hyphomicrobiales bacterium
TGCGCCGCCACAGGCGGAGCACCTCGTCGCCCATCAGCAGCCGCGTCTGCGCGTCGAGCGCACCGAACGGCTCGTCGAGCAGGATCAGGCGCGGCTGAAGCACCAGCGTGCGGGCGATGCAGACGCGCTGGCGCATGCCCCCCGACAATTGCGACGGATAAGCGCGCGCGAAGTCCTTGAGTCCCATGAACGCCAGCGCATCGTCGACACGCCGGCGCACCTCGGCGTCGGGCGCGCCGCTGCGGCGCAAGCCAAACGCGGCGTTGTCCCAGACCGTAAGCCAAGGAAAGCTTGCGTCCTCCTGGAACACAACGCCGATGCCGTCGGGAACGTCGCCCGTGACCGGGCGGCCCTCGAACGTCACCGTCCCTTCCGTCGGCGGCTGCAACCCCGCCAGCACCTCCAGCAGCGTGGACTTGCCGCAACCGGAGGGGCCCACGACCGCAAAGAATTCGCCGCGCCGCAGATCGAGGTCGATCGGCCCGAGCGCATGCACGGGCTGCGTGCCCGCCGCCCCCGGATAGACCCGCGTCACACCAGAAAGCGAAGCGTGAATTTGGTTATCCGGGGGCGCGGTCATCATTTCTGCAGATTAGCCGGAAGGAACGCGCTGGTGTACAGCGACTTCACGTCGACGTCCTTCTCCAGCATCTTCACGTACTTCATGGCCTTGATCGTGTTCTCGAGCAGCTTCACATCAATCGGCCCGTCGCTCCAGAACTTGACCGCCACAAGATCCTTGACCATCGCGGCAACCTGCTCCGGCGGCAGCGGCGCGTAGATCTTGGTCAGAATCTTGATCGCTTCGTCGGTGTGTTCATAGATGAACTTGGCCGCCTCGATACGGGCCGCCTGGATCGCCTTGATCTTGTCGGGATGCTCCTTCATCGCCTTGCCGGTGGCAATGCCGAGTTGCGGCGGCAGCAGCGGCAGTTCCTTGCCGCTGATCAAGGCCCGATATTTCTTGTCGCCCCCACGCATGCGGTAGAGGATCACGGGAATGGCCGTGGAATCCACCGCCCCATTCTCCATCGCCGTCAGCGCGCCGCTCAAGCTGCCGAGCGCAACCATCTGGGTGTCGCCCTGCTTCAGGCCGGCTTTCTCCATCACCAGCACGCTCATCATTTCGCCGAGCGACTTCGGGTTGCTGATGCCGATCTTCTTGCCCTTGAGGTCTTTCGCGGTCTTGATCGGCGAATTGGGCATCACGATCTGGACCAGCGCGAGCGAGGTCGAGGTGATATTGGTGATCTTGATGTCCTGTCCCTGCTCGATGGCCGCAATGGCCGGCGCGGGCGACACGTCGCCGTAGCCGATCGCGGTCGCCATCGCGCCGCGAACCGATGCGCCGCCGCCGGCGCCCGAAATGATGCCGGTGATGTCGACACCGTGCTTCTTGAAAAAGCCCTTCTCCAGCGCAACGCCGTAGACCGCACCCGAAGGGTCGTTCTTGTATTGGGTGACGAACAGATCCTCCGCCGCAGCCGGCTGAACCGCTGCGAGACCGAACGCCAGGATAAACAGGCCGCTGGCAAGCTTCATCGCGATTTCCTCCCTAAAACGACTCCGGTTCCGCCGCCGGTTGTCGGACAGCTCACCGCGTTTCGCAAGCGTATCGTGGACCGCCGAATGTGTATATCGCAACGTTGACGCGGCGGCGGCGTGGCCTAGGATCGGAGCATGACTTATCGCGCGCCGGTCGCCGACATCGCGTTCACGCTCAGGCATGGCGGTGGGCTTGGCACTGGGCTTGGCACTGGGCTTGCGCCGGCGCAGGGCGGCCTCGGCCCCGAGGACATCGACGCCGTGCTGCAGGAGGCCGGCCGGCTCGCCAACGATGTCATCGCACCGCTCAACGCCGTCGGCGACCGCACCGGGGCCGTTTTCAAGGATGGCATCGTCACCACCCCGCCTGGGTGGAAGGAAGCCTATCGCGCCTGGACGGCCGGCGGCTGGAATGCCGTGTCGCTGCCGCCCGAATGGGGCGGCCAGGGACTGCCGCACGCGCTCAACGCCGCCTGCATCGAGATGTGGAATTCGGCCGCGATGGCCTTCGGCATCGGCCCCGTGCTGACCATCGGCGCGGCCGAAACGCTGGCGGTCTACGGCTCCGACGACCTCAAACGCACGTACCTGCCCAAGCTCGTATCCGGCGAATGGACGGGCACGATGCAGCTCACCGAACCGCAGGCCGGCACCGATGTCGGCGCGCTGCGCAGCAAGGCCGAACGCGCGGGCGATGGCACCTATCGCATCACCGGGCAGAAAATCTTTATCACCTACGGCGAGCACGATCTCACCGACAACATTATCCATTTCGTGCTGGCGCGCCTTTCCGACGCGCCGCCCGGCAACAGAGGGATTTCGCTGTTCCTGGTGCCGAAATTCCTGGTGAACGCCGACGGCTCGCTCGGCGCGCGAAACGATGCGCGCGCGCATTCGGTCGAGCACAAGCTCGGCATCCACGCCTCGCCCACCTGCACGATGGTGTACGGCGACAACGGCGGGGCGACGGCTTATCTCGTCGGCGAGGAGAACCGCGGCCTCGCCCACATGTTCACGATGATGAACCTGGCGCGACTCTCGGTCGGCCTGCAAGGCGTCGGCATCGCCGAGCGCGCGACGCAGCAGGCGATGCAATATGCCCACGAGCGCAAGCAGGGCCGCGCGCTCGGCGTGACATCCGGATCGAGCGCGATCATCGAACACCCCGACGTCAAGCGGATGCTGATGACGATGCGCTCGCTGACGCGCGCCGCGCGCGCCATCTGCTACGCGACCGCCGGAGCGATCGACGGCAGCCACGGCAAGGGCGACGCCGCCAAGGCTGCGGACAACCGCGCGGCCCTGTTGACGCCCGTCGCCAAGGCATTCTCGACCGATATCGGCATCGAGGTCGCCTCGCTCGGCATCCAGGTCCACGGTGGCATGGGCTTCATCGAGGAAACCGGCGCGGCGCAGCATCTGCGCGATGCGCGGATCGCCGCGATCTACGAGGGCACCAACGGCATTCAGGCCATCGACCTCGTGATGCGCAAGCTGCCGCTCGACGGCGGCGCGGTGGTGCGTGCCTATCTCGATGAATTGCGTGCGATCGTGCAAGCGGTGCAGGCCACCAACGATCCCGCGTTCGGCCGCACCGGTGCGCGGCTCGCCGAAGCGGTGGACAATCTTGAGCGCGCGACCGCGTGGCTCCTGGAGCGGATCGAGAGCGAGCCCCAATCCGCGCTCGCTGGCGCGACGCCCTATCTGCGCCTGTTCGGCGCCGCCGCCGGAGGCTGCCTGCTCGCGCACGAGGCACTGGCGGCCAAGCAAACCGGCGACGGCGAGCCGGCATCGCGCATCGCCATCGCGCGTTTCTTTGCCGAGAACATCGCGGTGCAGGCCCAGGGCCTCGAACGCACGGTGACCGAGGGTGCCGACAGCGTCAACACCGCCGACGCGGTGTTGACCGACTGACTTTCGCTAGTTGTGAAAATGCGCGGCGAGCGCGACGACTTTGCCATCGAGTCCCTTGAAGCCGTGATGCGACTGGGCTTTGCAGGGTTTGCCATTGTCCCCACCGCCATCGAGCCAGACCACCCGCGCCCTCCCCGCCGACCAGCGGATGAACGGATCGACACCAGCGGGCGACGTGAAGTGGCAACCGTCGTGGCGATGATGGATGACCAGCGTCGGCGGCAGCGCCTGCGGCGAGTGCAGGATATTCATGACGTTCTCGCGCGAGCCGGATTCGTCCGACAGGAAGCCCGACGTCAGCACCAGCGCGTCCGGGCGAGCGCCATGCGCCAAGCCCCGCGCGGCGCGCAGCGTTCCGCGACTTGTCGCGACGACAGACACCGGCCGCTTGATTGCCGCCATATACTTGACCGCGGCCGACAGATCGACGCCCGCATCGACCACAAGCACCGCCAGCCCTGCCGCACGATAGGCTCCACGGGTCCGCACCAATTGATTGCGTGCAAGCCCGCCGTGGATCGAGCCATCGCGGCCGATCTTCAGGTTGCCGTTGCCGCCGGGCATTAGGATAACGCTTCCCCGCGGGTTTGCCGGCTTGAGCAGAAGCGCCTCGGACCCGCCGATGCTGACCGCTTCCTGAGCGTCGGCAAGGCCGGCGCCGGCCATGAACAGAATCGCTGCAACCAACGAAGCCAAACGGACGTGTCTGCGTTTCATTGCCATTCCCCGCCATAGGACTGCCGCCCCCGCCCGGCCCTTCCTGCAGAATCCGCAAGATCGCCAGCATGGCACTCAAAAATACGCCTTCTCAAAAATACACCTGGAGCACGTCGACTGAAATAGCCGTAAGATGGCGGTGCCGATCCACCGCGTGGAGCAACCTCGATGTCGCTTAACGGCAAAACGCTGTTCATCACCGGCGCCTCGCGCGGGATCGGCCTTGCCATTGCGCTGCGCGCCGCGCGCGACGGCGCTAACATCGCCATCGCCGCCAAGACGGAAACCCCGCATCCGAAACTGGAAGGTACCATCTATACGGCGGCCGAGCAGATCGAGAAGGCCGGCGGTCGCGCCCTGCCCCTCGTCGTCGACGTGCGCGATGAGGCGATGGTGAAATCGGCCGTCGACAAGACCGCCGCGGCGTTCGGCGGCATCGACATCCTGGTCAACAACGCCAGCGCCGTCTCGCGCACGCCGGCCGTCGACACCGAGATGAGGCGCTACGACCTGATGCAAGCCATCAACACCCGCGGCACCTTCATGGTGTCGAAATACGCCATCCCCTATCTTGAGAAGGGATCGAATCCGCACATCCTGATGAACTCGCCACCGCTCGATATGCAGGAGAAATGGTTTGCCGGCTCGACCGCGTATTCCATTGCCAAGTTCGGCATGAGCCTGGTGGCGCTGGGGCTTGCCGGCGAGCTTCGCGACAAGGGCATCGCCGTCAACGCGCTGTGGCCGCGTGTCACCATCGCGACCGCGGCGATCAGGAACCTGCTCGGCGGCGAGCGCGTGATGCGCATGTCGCGCACGCCTGAGATCATGGCCGATGCCGCTTACACGATCTTCCATAAGCCGGCGGCGAGCTTCACCGGGCATTTCCTGATCGACGATTCGTTCCTCGCCGCCGAAGGCGTAACCGACTTCGAGAAATATCGCGCCTGGCCGGGCGAGCCGCTGGCCGGGACATTCTTCGTTCCCGACGCCCCGCCTCCGCCGCCCGGCGTCACCGTCAGCGGCAAAAGATGGGATTGATCTTTCGTCCTCGGCACTGAGCGCTTAAGTGTCGGGGACACATGCCTTGTCCGGATCATGCCATGACGACCTTGTTGATCACGCATCCCGCCTCGCTCAATCACCTCAACGGCCCGGGCCATCCGGAGCGGGCGGATCGCATTCGCGCCATCGCAAGCGTGCTCGAGCAGGAGCCGTTCCACGATCTCGCGCGCGAAGACGCGCCGGCCGCAGCGCTTGAGACGATCGCGCTGTGCCACCCGATGGATTACGTCGAGGAAATCCGCGACGCCGCGCCCCAGGATGGTCTGGTGCAGCTTGACGCCGACACTTCGATGTCGCCCGGCACCTTCGAGGCGGCGCTGCGCGCCGTCGGCGGCACCACCCGCGCGGTCGACGCGGTGCTGACCGGGGAATTCGACAACGCCTTCGTCGCCCAGCGCCCTCCCGGCCACCACGCGGAGTCCGTCCGCCCGATGGGCTTCTGCATCTTCAACCAGGCGGCCATCGCCGCGCGCTATGCACAAAAGAAGCATGGCCTGCATCGCGTCGCCGTGGTCGATTTCGACGTGCATCACGGCAACGGGACGCAGGAGATCTTCTGGTCCGATCCCACGCTGATGTACGGCTCGACGCACCAGATGCCGCTCTATCCCGGTACGGGTGCCGTCTCCGAGCGCGGCGAACATGACAACATCGTCAACGCGCCGCTGCGGCCGGGCGACGGCGGCGAGCAATTCCGCGAGGCGATGGAATCTCGCATCCTGCCCCGGCTGGCCGCGTTCGGGCCGGAGCTGGTGATTGTTTCGGCCGGATTCGACGCGCACCGGCGCGATCCCCTCGCCAACCTGCAACTGGTCGAGGAGGATTTCGGCTGGGCCACCCGCCGGATCATGGAGGTTGCCAACAAGACCGCGCAGGGGCGGCTGGTGTCGACCCTGGAGGGCGGCTACGACCTGGAAGGCCTGTCGAAATCGACATCGGCCCATGTCATCGCTTTGATGCGCGGCTAAGATTACGATAGACGTGCCGACTCGTTCGGACCGAACCCCAGCCTGACAAGGACCACGATGGCCGAGACTGGCAACAACGACGCCGCCAAGCTGACCTTCGAGCGGGCGATCGAGGAGCTGGAAACGATCGTGAAACGGCTCGAAGAGGGCAAGGTGCCGCTCGAGGAGTCCGTTGCCATCTATGAACGCGGCGAGGCGCTTAAACGCCGCTGCGAGGAGTTGTTGCGGCAGGCCGAGGCGCGGGTGGAAAAGATCACGCTCGATGCTTCCGGCAAGCCTGCTGGAACCGAACCGCTCGATATGAATTAGTCCTCTCCTTGGAACGGCGCGACCACCTGGAACACCGCCACAGGTTGTGGAGCGCCAGGAGCCAACCCTACCACCCTGGGATACCTCC
>JAFKKQ010000536.1 GCA_017304505.1 Hyphomicrobiales bacterium
AAAGCCAGCCATGTCCCGCCGCAACCTGACCTTCGTCTGCCAGAGTTGCGGCGCGGCTTCGGCCCGTTGGCAGGGCAAGTGCGAAGCTTGCGGCGAATGGAACACGCTGGTCGAGGAAGGTGACGGCACCGGAATCGGTGCGCGCCCGGCGGGCCCTGGCCGCCCACCGCGCAAGGGCCGCAAGTTCGCGCTCGAACCGCTGACCGGCGACGCCCAGGACGCCCCCCGCCTGCCCTCCGGCGTGGCCGAACTGGATCGGGTCACGGGCGGCGGTTTCGTGCGCGGCTCCGTGCTGCTCCTTGGCGGCGATCCCGGCATCGGCAAATCGACGCTGCTGATCCAGGCTGCCGCGGCGCTGGCGCGCGGCGGCCATCGCGCGGTCTACATTTCCGGCGAGGAGGCCGTCGCCCAGGTGCGCATGCGCGCCGAACGGCTTGGCCTTGCCGACGCGCCGGTCGAGCTTGCGGCCGAAACCTCGGTCGAGGACATCATCGCCACGCTGTCCGAAGGCAAGACGCCGCGCCTGGTCATCATCGATTCGGTCCAGACGATGTGGACCGACGCCATCGATTCGGCGCCCGGCACGGTGACGCAGGTGCGCGGCTCGGCGCAGAACCTGATCCGCTACGCCAAGCGCTGCGGCGCGGCGGTGATCCTGGTCGGCCATGTCACCAAGGACGGCCAGATCGCGGGGCCGCGCGTGGTCGAGCACATGGTCGACGCCGTGCTGTCGTTCGAGGGCGAAGGCTCGCACCAGTTCCGCATCCTGCGCGCGGTGAAAAACCGTTTCGGCCCGACCGACGAGATCGGCGTGTTCGAGATGACCGGCCTCGGTCTGCGCGAGGTCGCCAATCCGTCCGAATTGTTCCTCTCCGAACGCGATCTCGGCTCGCCGGGCACGGCGGTGTTCGCGGGCATCGAAGGCACCCGGCCGTTGCTGGTCGAAATCCAGGCACTGGTGGCGCCAAGCTCGCTCGGCACGCCACGGCGCGCCGTGGTTGGCTGGGATTCAAGCCGGCTGTCGATGGTGCTCGCGGTGCTCGAGGCCCATTGCGGCATCAAGCTCGGCGGCCACGCGCGGGCGGGCTTCGCATCATCGAGCCGGCGGCCGACCTCGCCGCGGCCGCAGCGCTGGTGTCCTCGCTCGCGGGCGCACCGCTGCCGGCGGACGCCGTCTATTTCGGCGAGGTATCGCTGTCCGGCGCGGTGCGGCCGGTGGCGCAGGCCGCCGCCCGGCTGAAGGAGGCGCAGAAGCTCGGATTTGTCCGGGCCGTCGCGCCGGAAACCGCGCGCTCCGAAGCCCCCGGCCAGGGCTTTGCGCTCAACGCGGTGGATGCATTGGTCAGCCTCGTTTCCGACATCGCCGCGCGCGGCGAGAAATCGCCCCCAAAATCGCCCCAAAAATCACCTGGGAATCAGCGGCAACGGGAACCAGAAGACGGATGACGCCGCCCCCTCCGGCGGCTATACACAGCCCCGATGCGGGCCGATCCGACGCCGGAAAAAGACGTAAAATTAAGTCTTTGGCCTTCGTATCGCGGGGTCACGGATCGGAAGTCCTTGCCGATCCCGGCACGCCCGGTTGAGTGTGGAAGCTGCCCAGTCTTGATTCGCCCCGCCATCCTCCGAACCGCACGGCAGAGCTAACCGACCATGCCGCTTACGTGGCTCGACCTCATCCTGCTCGGCGTCATGCTGATTTCCGGCCTTCTGGCCATGATCCGCGGCTTCATGCGCGAGATCCTGTCGATCGCCGGATGGGGTGCGGCTGCCGTGGCGACGCTGCTGCTCTATCCGAAGCTCCTGCCCATCGCCAAAGCCAACATCGCCAGCGACATGGTGGCGACCGCCGTCGTGATCGCCGGCGTGTTCCTGGTGACGCTGCTGCTG
>JAFKKQ010000375.1 GCA_017304505.1 Hyphomicrobiales bacterium
CGTGATCGCTGCCAAGGCGGTGGCGTTCGGCGAGGCGCTGCGCCCAGCCTTCAAGCTTTACGCGAAGAATGTTGCGGAGAATGCCAAAGCCCTGGCTGAAACCCTTAAATCCAAAGGGTTTGATATTGTTTCGGGCGGTACCGATACGCACTTGATGCTGGTGGATCTGCGACCTAAGCGCCTGACCGGAAAGGTTGCCGAAATCGCACTGGGTCGCGCCCACATCACCTGCAACAAGAACGGCATTCCGTTCGACCCCGAGAAGCCTGCGATCACCTCTGGCGTCCGGCTGGGCACCCCGGCGGGCACCTCGCGCGGCTTCGGCATCGCCGAATTCCGTCAGGTGGGCGATATGATCGCCGAGGTGCTGGACGTGCTGTCGCAAAAGGGCGCCGACCAGGACGCGGCGGTCGAGACCACCGTGCGCGAGAAGGTGAAGCATCTGTTGTCCCGTTTCCCGATCTACCCGGGATAGGCAGAGGAAAGGGAGCCGATGCGCTGCCCGAGCTGCGGATCGCTCGATACGCAGGTGAAGGATTCGCGGCCGACCGAAGATTCGGCCGCGATCCGCCGCCGCCGGGTTTGCCTTTCCTGCAATTTCCGCTTTACGACCTTCGAGCGGGTGCAATTGCGCGAGCTGACGGTCATCAAGCGCAACGGCCGGCGCGCGCCATTCGATCGCGACAAGCTCGCCCGCTCGATTCAGATCGCGTTGCGCAAGCGGCCGGTCGAGCCGGAGCGGATTGAACAGGTGGTGTCGAAGATCGTGCGTGAGTTGGAAAGCCTGGGCGAAAGCGAAGTGACGTCGGAGACTATTGGCGAGACCGTGATGGAGCATCTGCGCGCGCTCGACGACGTTGCCTACGTGCGCTTTGCCTCGGTCTATCGCAATTTCCGCGAGCCGAAGGACTTTAAGCAGGCGTTGGCTGAATTGACCGGCGAAGGAGAATCCAAGCTCGACGCTGCCGAGCCGCCGGTTCCGGCGAGCAAATGAACGCCCCCGCAGCGCCGCCGGACACCGATCCGGTGTTGGACCTTCGTTTCATGCAGCTTGCGCTGGCGCTTGGCCGCCGCGGCCTGGGTCGGACTTGGCCCAATCCGGCTGTCGGGGCGGTGGTCGTCAAAGACGGCGTCATCCTCGGGCGCGGCTGGACTCAGCCGGGCGGCCGGCCTCACGCGGAAACGGAAGCCCTCAAACGTGCCGGCAAGGCCGCTCGTGGCGCCACGCTCTACGCCACGCTCGAACCGTGCTCGCACCAGGGCAAAACACCGCCTTGCGTCGATGCCATTATTCGCGCCGGCATCGCGCGGGTGGTTTCGGCGCTGGACGATCCCAACCCGGAAGTTGCCGGGCAGGGTTATGCCAAGCTTCGCGAACGCGGCATCGCCGTCGAAACCGGCCTCTGTGCGGACGAGGCGGCGCAAGCGCATGCCGGACACCTTCGCCGCATGCGTGAGGGGCGGCCGCAGGTTTTGCTCAAGCTTGCGGTTTCCATCGACGGCAAGGCGGGGCTCGCCGGCCGTAAACCGACCGCTATCACAGGCCAAGAGGCGCGCGCGCGCGTCCACCTGATGCGCGCCGAGACCGATGCCATCCTGGTTGGCGTTGGGACGGTGCTGTCGGACGACCCGCATCTGACCTGCCGCCTGCCGGGCATGCAAGAGCGTTCGCCGGTGCGTGTGATCCTCGACGCAAAATTACGCGCGCCGCTGTCGACGTCCGTTGTCAGCACCGCGCGCGAGGTGCCGACCTGGGCATTCGGTGCAACGGGGGCGTCTCCGGTGGCTGAGGATATCTTGAAGAGCAAGGGCGTTGAGGTCTTCCGTGCCGAAGCCAAGGACGGAAGCCTGGATCTTGCCCAGGTGTTGAAGACGCTGGCCGAGCGCGGGATCACCCGCCTGATGGTCGAGGGCGGCCCCAAGGTTGCCGCGGCATTTGTGGCGGCCGATCTGGTGGACGACGTGGCGCTGTTCCGTTCGCAGAACGCCATCGGTCCTGACGGCATCGACGTGCTGGAGGGCCTGCCGCTGACGGCGTTGACGCAATCGTCAAAGCTCAAGGCTGTCGCCAGCGAGGCTATCGGTGCTGATATTCTTGAAACGTTTGAGCGGGTGTAGGGCATGTTCACCGGGATCGTCAGCGATGTCGGCGAGGTGATTGCGGTCGAGCCGCGGGCCGAGGGTCTGCGCCGGCTCAAGATCGCCTGCTCCTACCCGCGCGAGACGATAGCGATCGGCGCATCGATTGCCTGCTCGGGCGTATGCCTCACCGTGGTCGAAACGGCGGCCGCCGGCAACCGAACATCGTTTTCGGTCGATGCCGCGGCCGAGACGTTGCAACTGACGACCGTCGCCAACTGGATTAAGGGCGAGCGCCTCAATCTCGAGCGCGCGCTCAAGGTCGGTGACGAGCTTGGCGGCCATATCGTTGCCGGCCACGCCGATGGCATTTCCGAACTGATTTCGCGTGAGGACTTGCCCGATATGGCGCGGCTCACCCTACGGGCACCCCTTCCGCTGATGCGGTTTGTTGCGCAGAAGGGTTCGGTTGCGCTTGACGGCGTTTCGCTGACGGTCAATGACGTGACGACGGATACCTTCTCCGTGCTCATCATTCCACATACGCTTTCGGTGACGACGCTCGGTGCGGTCAAACCTGGCGGCAAGCTCAATCTTGAGATCGACCTGATGGCGCGCTACGCCGCACGCCTGATGGAAACACACTAAAGATCGTTGCTTGTCGGCCCTTGTTCCCGCTCGGCGCGCTTGCTACTGACGCGCTTCAAGTGAGGAACACATGGCCGCACCGAAACGAAAACCCGGCACCAAAGCAGCAAAACCAGCCGGCTCCCGCATTCTCGTCGTCGAGGCGCGGTTCTATAACGACATCGCCGACGCCCTGCTGGCGGGTGCCGCGAAGGCTCTCGACGACGCGCAGGCGACGTGGGACATCGTCACCGTGCCGGGCTCGCTGGAGATCGTTCCGGCGATTGCGATCGCGGTTGACGCCGCCGAGAAGCAGAAGCAACCGTATGACGGTGTGGTCGCCCTCGGTTGCGTGATCCAGGGCGAGACGTTCCATTTCGATATCGTGGCGATGCAGTCCGCCCGTGCCTTGCTCGACTTCTCGGTGGTGCGGCGACTTCCTTGCGGCAACGGCATCCTGACGACGGATAACGAGGCGCAAGCGTGGGCGCGTGCCCGGCTGACCGAACAGGACAAGGGCGGCGACGCCGCCCGTGCAGTGCTGGCGTTGATCGCGATCAAGCGTCAGCGCGCCAAACGGTAGGGGCATGGCAAAAGCGGCTGCACCGATCGACGGACGCCGCGCCAATCGCCGCGGTGCGGCCCGGCTTGCCGCCGTCCAGGCGCTTTACCAGATGGATCTCGCGGCGACGCCGCTAAACGCCATCCTGGCCGAGTTCGAGAGCCACTGGCTCGGGCGCGAGGTGGAAGGCGACGAGTACCTGCCGGCGGAGGCTGCATTCTTCCGTGACGTGGTGGGTGGCGTGGTCGCCGAGCAGCGCAGGCTCGATCCGATGATCGACGCCGTGCTGGCGAAGGGTTGGCCGCTCAAGCGCATCGAGACGGTGTTGCGCGCGGTGTTGCGCGCCGGCGCCTACGAACTCGACCGCAAGCGCGACGTGCCCGCCCGTGTGGTGGTCTCCGAATACGTCGATGTGGCGCATGCCTTTGTCGAGCGCGACGAAACCGGCATGATTAACGCGGTGCTCGATCAGTTGGCGCGCCAGTTGCGTGCCGACGAGTTCGACTCTGCAACGCGGTGAGGACGGTGCAAACGCGCAGGAAACAGCCTCCGTCCGGTGAAGACCGTCTGATTGCGCGCTACTTCCGCTCGATTGCCACGCACCCTGGCGCGCTCGGGTTGACCGACGATGCGGCTGTGCTGGCTCCGCCGCCTGGCCACGAATGGGTGCTGACCGCCGATGCCCTTGTTGGCGGCGTGCATTTTTTCGCCGGCGATCCTCCGGATGCGATTGCGCGCAAAGCCCTGCGGGTCAATCTTTCCGATCTTGCGGCCAAGGGGGCGAAGCCTGCGGGCTTTCTCCTGACTCTCGCGCTGCCGAAAGAGCAGGGGGATGCCTGGCTCAAGGCCTTCACCCACGGCCTTGGCGCGGATGCCAGGCGCTACGATTTCCCGTTGCTTGGTGGCGATACGGTCCGCACGCCCGGACCTGTGACGATTTCGGTCACCGCCTTCGGTTCGCTGCCGAAAGGCACAATGGTCTGTCGCAGCGGTGCCCGGCGGGGGGACCGCGTCGTTGTGACCGGAACCATCGGCGATGCCGCGCTCGGTCTGAAGCTGCGCCAGGATCGCCGCGCGGCAAAGCGTTGGCGTCTCGACGCACCGATGCGCCGCCATCTCGCGCAGCGCTATCTGGTGCCCGAGCCGCGCAACAGCCTCGCCCAGGCTCTGCGCCGTTATGCTTCGGCTGGTATGGACGTCTCGGACGGGCTGGCGGGCGATTTCGGTAAACTTGTGAGGGTATCGGATGTGGGTGCCGATATCGACGTGGCATCGGTTCCGTTGTCGAAAGCGGCCCGAGCGGCACTGACTGCCGATCCGGCGGCGCTCGAAACCATCCTCACTGGCGGTGACGATTTCGAGGTTGTTGCAACCGTACCGCAGGCCAAACTTGCTTCCTTCAAGGCTGCCGCCCGGCGGGCCGGGGTGCCTGTAACCGAGATCGGGCGCGTGACCGCTGAGAAGGGCTTACGATTGCGTGCGGCGGATGGACGGCTGCTCCGCTTCGCGCGCAATTCATTCAGCCATTTTTGAACACCGCGGTTGCGTTATACTGACGGCCCCAGGGCGAGGAACATCCATGCACGACATCACCGCGATGGCGGCCGCCAAGCAAGGTGCCGCTCGGAACCCGAATTTCCTCAAACATCAGCGCCGCTTTCCGACAATCTACGATTTGCGGCGCGGCGCGGAACGGCGGCTGCCGCATTTCGCCTTCGAGTACGGCGATGGCGGCGCGGGCGATGACACCGGCATCCGGCACAACTGGGCGGCGCTCGATTCTGTTGAACTGATCCCCCGCTACGGCGTCATGCCGAAGCTGCCGCCAGTTGGAGTTGAGCTGTTTGGCCGGCATTACGCCGCGCCGGTCGGTGTCGCCCCGATGGGCAGTCCGATTGTGGTGTGGCCGGGGGCGGACAAGCTGCTGGCGCGGGCGGCACAGCGGGCGCGTGTGCCGTACACGCTTGGCGTGGCGGGTGGCGCCACCATTGAGGAGATCGCTGAGATCGCGCCGGATGTGTTCTGGATGCAGCTCTACCGTTTTGCCGGCAATGATCACGCGATCGGTTACGATGTGATCCGGCGGGCCGAAGCGGCTGGCGCGCATGTGCTGATGCTGACGCTCGACGTGCCGGTGCGCACCGTGCGCTCGCGTGAGGTTAAGGTGGGTCTTGGCGGCGGCGGGCGCTTCAGGGCCGACTGGAAGATGGTTGCGAGCATGGCGAAGTGTCCGGGCTGGGCCGTTGCCATGCTGCGCAACGGGCAGCCGCGCTTTGCCAACATCCAGCCCTATGCGGGCAAGGGCGCGAGCCTCAACGACACCATCGTCTTTGCACGGCGCGAGATGGGCGGCGCGTTTTCCTGGGATGAGGTCGCGCGCTATCGCGACCGCTGGAAAAAGCCGCTGGTCGTAAAGGGCCTGTTGCACCCGGCCGACGCCGAGAAGGCGGTGGCGCTCGGCATCGACGGTATCCTGGTTTCGAACCACGGCGGTCGGCAGGTCGAAGCTCTGCCGCCGCCCATCGACTGTGTTCCAGCCATTGCCAAAGCGGTGGGTAATCGCGCCACCGTGCTGTTCGATTCAGGCGTGCGCAGCGGCACCGACGTGGCACGGGCGCTGGCGCTCGGTGCCTCTGCGGGTCTTGCCGGTAAGGCGTTTCTGTGGGGTCTGGGCGCACTCGGCGCCGATGGACCGGGCCACGTCATCGATCTTTTGATCGATGAATTGCAATCGGCGCTTGGGCAGGCCGGTGCATTGTCTCCGGCCGAAGCCCGTAATATTGCCGTCCGCCACCCGGGTGCGTTGCACTTCTGATCTGCGCCAGTGGCGGTGGCCATTGCGTTCGACCCTCGTTACAAGAGGCCCCTTCGCGGATTGGATTCCACGATGGCGGTGGTCGCCGATTTCTCTCCTGTTGTCGCTGATGATCGACTGGCGCGGCGGAACGCGCTGGTTCTGGCGTCGGCGCAGGCGCTGGCGGGCGGCAACAACACTGTCATCGTCGCGACCGCCGGTATCATCGGCACCATGCTGGCGCCCGACAAGGGACTGGCCACGCTGCCGATCTCCATCATGGTGTTCGGTATGTGGCTCGGCACGCTGCCGGTCGGCATGCTGGCGCGCCGCTACGGCCGGCGCTTCGCGCTGCAGACCGGTACAGTGGTTGGCGCGATTTCGGGACTGGTGTGTTGTTTCGGCGTCCTGAGCGCCTCGTTTGGAATTTTTCTCCTGGGGGCCTTCGGTTGCGGCCTTTATTCCGCGGCCCATCAATCGTATCGCTTCGCGGCGACCGATACGGCGAGCGATACTTACAAGCCCAAGGCGATTTCCGTTGCGGCGATCATCGGCTCGACGACCGTGATCGTGTCCAAGGACCTCTGGGCACCGCATCTGTTCGCGGCGACTTTCATCGCGCAGTCGGCGCTGGCGTTGCTAGCCGGCCTGGTGTTGACGCAACTCAAGTCGCCGCCGCCCGCGCCGCGCCACCAGCGCAACGAAGGGCGGCCTTTGTCGGAGATCGTGCGGCAGCCGCTGTTCATTGCGGCGGCATCCTGCGGCGTCGTCAGCTATGTCATCATGAATATGGTGATGACATCCGCCCCCATCGCGATGGTGGACTGCGGGCATTCGGTGACCGATTCGACCCTCGGTATTCAGTGGCATGTGCTGGGGATGTATGCCCCAAGCTTTATCACCGGCTATTTGATCCTGCGTTTCGGCGTGTTTCGAATCATCGGCTTGGGTTTGGCGCTGCTCCTGGTGGCCGCGGGCCTTGGCATCGCCGGTCAGACGGTCGCCCATTTCTGGGTTGGGCTCGCCTTGCTCGGCATGGGGTGGAATTTTGCCTTTATCGGCGCCACCACGCTCGTGACCGATTGCCACCGGCCTGAGGAACGCAATAAAGTCCAGGCATTCAACGATTTCCTGATTTTCGGCACGATGGCGCTCGGGTCGTTCGCCTCCGGTGAAATGCTGGCGCTGTTGGGATGGGCCTCCGTCAACGCGACGGCATTTCCGCCTGTGCTGGCGGTGGCCGTGTTGCTCGCTTGGGTGGCTCGCCGCCGGGTTCGCCTCCCGGTTTGAGGGAATCGTCGATTTCCCGGTATCGGAAGGGATGGTAGCCACATCCGGCGTTGCGTCGGTGGCCGGTTTTTGGCATATCCGCGCCACATTCCGCCGGACGGGGGCCTGTCCGGCGTATTTCACGACAATCGAGGATTCCATGACAGCCTTGGGAGTGATCATCGCCTGCGGTTTGCTCGCGATCGTGTATGGCATCTGGGCGATCCTGTCGGTGATGAAAGCCGACGCGGGAAGCGCCAGGATGCAGGAGATTTCGGCCGCGGTGCGCGAAGGCGCCCAGGCCTATCTCAAGCGCCAGTACACCACCATCGGTGTCGTCGGGCTCGTCATCTTCCTGATCGTCGGCTATCTGCTCGGCTGGCTGGTGGCCATTGGTTTCGCCATCGGTGCAGTGCTCTCGGGCGTGGCCGGCTTCATCGGCATGAACGTTTCGGTGCGCGCCAACGTGCGCACGGCGCAGGCGGCGATCGGATCGCTCGCCGGAGGTCTTGAACTCGCCTTCAAGGCGGGCGCGATCACTGGTATGTTCGTGGCCGGCCTCGCGCTCCTCGGCGTTGCTGTTTACTACACGGTCCTCACCGGCCCGATGGGGTTCGCAGGCAACTCCCGCACCGTGATCGACGCGATGGTGGCGTTGGGCTTCGGTGCTTCGCTGATCTCGATCTTCGCCCGTCTCGGCGGCGGCATCTTCACCAAGGGTGCTGACGTTGGCGGCGATCTCGTCGGCAAGGTCGAGGCCGGCATTCCCGAAGACGATCCGCGCAATCCGGCCACCATCGCCGACAATGTCGGTGACAACGTCGGCGACTGCGCCGGTATGGCCGCCGACCTGTTCGAGACCTATGCGGTGACGACGGTCGCGACGATGGTGCTCGCGGCCATCTTCTTCGCCGGGACGCCGTACCTCGTGAACATGATGACGTTGCCGCTCGCCATTGGCGGCGTGTGCATCATCACGTCGATCATCGGCACGTTCTTCGTGAAGCTTGGCGCCAGCCAATCGATCATGGGCGCGCTCTACAAGGGCCTGATCGTGACAGCGATCCTGTCTTTGATCGGCATCGCGGGCGTGATCCACTGGCTGTTCGGGTTCGGCGTGCCGCTGCGCACGTCGGCGGGCATCGCGTTCACCAGCACCACACTGTATTGGTGCGGTGTTGTGGGCCTTGCCGTCACCGGACTGATCATCTGGATCACCGAATACTACACCGGCACCGACTATCGCCCGGTGAAGTCGATCGCCGCAGCATCCGTCACCGGCCACGGCACCAACGTTATCCAGGGTCTCGCGATTTCGATGGAGGCGACTGCGCTGCCTGCCATCGTGATCATCGCCGGCATCCTGGTGACCTACGGAATGGCCGGCCTGTTCGGCATCGCGGTCGCGGTGACGACGATGCTGGCGCTTGCCGGCATGGTCGTGGCGCTCGACGCCTTTGGCCCGGTCACCGACAACGCCGGCGGCATCGCCGAAATGGCAGGTCTGCCGAAAGAGGTGCGCAAGTCGACCGATGCGCTCGATGCGGTCGGCAACACCACCAAGGCGGTGACCAAGGGCTACGCCATCGGTTCGGCCGGCCTTGGCGCGCTGGTGCTGTTCGCGGCTTACAACGAGGACCTGACCTACTTCATCAGCCACTCTGCCCAGCACAAATACTTCTCGGGCGTAGCACTCAACTTCTCGCTGACCAACCCTTACGTGGTTGCGGGCCTGTTGTTCGGCGGCCTGCTGCCGTACCTGTTCGGCGCGATGGGCATGACCGC
>JAFKKQ010000376.1 GCA_017304505.1 Hyphomicrobiales bacterium
CTTCAAGTTACCGATCCGCCCGTCGCAAGTGCTTGCAAACGCGCTCGCGTTGTTCGTTGGCACCTGCACCGTCTGGGCGCTGGTGGCCGATAATCCGCTCGGTGGCGAACCGGTCGCCGTGATCGCAGCCCATCCGACAGCGCCGGGCAAAGCCGGCCCGGCAACATCGGTCGCCACGCTGTCCGGCAGCGCCGGACAAGCCCCGCGCCGCTACGACGGGCCGCCGGGTTCGGCGGCGAAGACCCTTCCCGTTCAAGCCAACGCCCGCCCCACGACTGGTGTGAACACCATCACCATCATCGACGGCAGCACAGGCAAGCGCCAGGAGGTTGCGATCCCGGCTTCGCCGAACGCGCGGGCGCCCGTCGAACAGCGGGTGCTGGAGCGCTCGAGCTATGGAGCGATTCCGCGCATTGCGCCCGACGGCGCGCGGCCCGCCGATCTCTACGCTCAGCGTGCGGACACGCCGGCATCGAAAAAAGACAACCCACGTATCGCCATCGTGGTCGGCGGTCTCGGCATCAGCGCCAGCCTGACCCAAGAGGCGATCAAGACGCTCCCCGCGCCGGTGACATTTGCATTCTCACCTTACGGTTCCGATATCGAGCGAGTCGTGGCCCGCGCCCGCGCCGAAGGGCACGAGGCGCTGCTCCAGACCCCGATGGAGCCGTTCGACTTTCCCGACAATGATCCGGGTCCGCACGCGCTGTTGACGTCGCTGAGCGCCAGCCAGAATCTCGACCGGCTGCATTGGCTGATGAGCCGGTTCCAGGGTTACGTCGGCGTCGTCAACGCGATGGGCGCGCGCTTCACCGCGTCGGAGCCGGCTCTTGCTCCGGTGTTGAAGGATATCGCCGCCCGCGGACTGATCTACGTCGACAACGGCTCGTCGCCGCGAAGCCTTGCCGGCCGGATCGCCGGAGCAAGCGGGATGCCGTTCGTACAAGCGGAAATCGTGCTCGATACCGTGCCGACTGCTGCTCACATCGATGCGGCGCTGGCGAGCCTTGAGGCGGTGGCGCGCGAGCGGGGTTCCGCGGTCGGCATCGCTTCCGTGCTGCCGGTATCGATCGAGCGGATCGCACAATGGGCCAAGGCCGCCGAAGACCACGGTGTCGTGCTGGTGCCGATTACCGCCATTGCGATCAAGCCGAAATCGAGCTGACAGACGCTCCGCTTGCGTCTTGACGGCCGTGGCTCGGCGGTGCACCGCTGCCTCACGGGTTTGCATTCGGACTGTGGAAGGCACCATGCCGCATTACGAAGATCTTCCTTACCGACCTTGCGCCGGCCTGTGCGTCATCAACCGCAAGGGCCTGGTCTTTATCGGGCGGCGCGCGAGCGGCCCCGAGCACATCGATGAAACCCACGTCTGGCAAATGCCGCAAGGCGGCATTGACGACGGCGAGAAGCCTTACCCGGCGGCACTGCGTGAACTGTACGAGGAAACCAGCATCCGCTCGGTCGAACGGCTCGGCGCGATCAGGGCCTGGCTCACATACGACATCCCGCAAGCCATCGGTCAGAACGCCTGGAAGGGGCGCTACCGCGGCCAAAAGCAGAAGTGGTACGCGCTGCGTTTTACCGGCCGGGACAGCGAGATCAACGTTGAAAACCCCGGCGATGGGCACGATCCCGAGTTCATCGACTGGCGCTGGGAGCCGATGGAAAACCTGCCCGACCTCGTCGTCCCGTTCAAACGGAACACCTATGTGCAGGTCGTGCGTAACTTCAGCAAGTTCATCGCGACTCAAACATAATCCCTCGAGAGGGCTCGAGGGATCGCTTTCAAAGCGGCAATGTGCCCCGACAGGACGGGGGCGGACGAACGAACCCTCAGTGCATCGCGGTGCCCTGAAGGTGCGCGTCCAGCGCCTTGAAGTGATCGAGCTTGGTAATCGCGCGATCCAGTTCCGAGCCCTGGGACATTTCCTTGATGCCCTGCTCCATCTTGGCGATCTGCTTCTGCAGCACGGCGCGGTCGAGGTCCTCGAGCGAGGTCGCCACATCGGCGAGAACGGTGAGACCATCCGGGCCGACCTCGGCAAAGCCACCCAGCACCACGAGCTTGGTCGCCTGGCCCCCCGCATACACGGTCATCATGCCGGGGCGCAGGAGCGCGATCAGCGGCGCATGGCCCGCCAGCACGCCGAAGTCGCCCTCGGCGCCCGGCACGTCGACCTGATCGACCTCGCCGGAAAACACGATCTTCTCGGGCGACACAAGTTCAAAGTGAAAGGTGGTCATGGGTGTGTCTCTCAGCCTCTCATGCGGCCCGAGGCCAATCCGATGCCGGCGCCGAGCAGACCGCCAATGACCGCGACAATCGCGATATGCTGCATCTGGCCGCTGGTCAGCGAGCCACCACCGCGCGCCGTGCCCTGCCCCTGAACCTCAACGCTGATCGGACCGAGCTTGATCTCGGCCGCTTCCGGCCGCGTCAGATAGCCAACAAGGCCACCGACCAGAATTCCGATCACCGCCAAAGTCAGCAGGGCGTTGGCACGCATCGGTTATGCCGCTTCCGCAGCGAGCTTCTTGCCCTTTTCGATCGCCTCTTCGATGGTGCCGACCATGTAGAAGGCTGCCTCCGGCAGGTGGTCGTACTTGCCT
This sequence comes from Hyphomicrobiales bacterium, assembly GCA_017304505.1. Lineage (GTDB taxonomy): Bacteria > Pseudomonadota > Alphaproteobacteria > Rhizobiales > Xanthobacteraceae > Z2-YC6860. Next base: position 2,614 of record JAFKKQ010000376.1, read on the forward strand.
TCGACCAACCCCTTGAAGCCCTTGATGGTGTCGGCGAGATCGACAAGCTTTCCGGGCGAGCCCGTAAACACTTCGGCGACGAAGAACGGCTGCGACAGGAAGCGCTCGATCTTGCGCGCACGCGACACCGTCAGCTTGTCCTCTTCGGACAGTTCGTCCATGCCCAGAATGGCGATGATGTCCTGCAGCGCCCTGTAACGCTGCAGCACCTGCTGCACCTGACGCGCGACCGCGTAGTGCTCCTCGCCGACGCTCAGTGGCGACAGCATACGCGAGGTCGAGTCGAGCGGATCCACCGCCGGATAGATGCCCTTGGCCGCGATGTCGCGCGACAGCACCGTGGTCGCATCCAAGTGCGCGAACGACGTTGCCGGCGCCGGGTCGGTCAAGTCGTCGGCCGGAACGTAAATGGCCTGCACCGACGTGATCGATCCCTTGGTCGTGGTGGTGATGCGCTCCTGCAGCGCACCCATGTCGGTCGCGAGCGTCGGCTGATAGCCCACGGCGCTCGGAATACGGCCGAGCAGCGCCGACACTTCCGAGCCAGCTTGAGTGAAGCGGAAGATGTTGTCGACAAAAAACAGCACGTCCTGGCCCTGGTCGCGGAAGTGCTCCGCAACCGTCAGGCCGGACAGGCCGACGCGCGCACGGGCACCCGGCGGCTCATTCATCTGGCCATACACCAGCGCGCATTTGGACCCGTCGACCGAACCCTTGCGTGGGTCCTTGTTCACGCCGGACTCGATCATCTCGTGATAAAGGTCGTTGCCCTCGCGGGTGCGCTCGCCCACGCCGGCGAACACCGAATAGCCGCCGTGCGCCTTGGCGACGTTGTTGATCAGTTCCATGATCAGCACGGTCTTGCCGACGCCGGCGCCGCCGAACAGGCCGATCTTGCCGCCCTTGGCGTAAGGGGCGAGCAGGTCGACAACCTTGATGCCGGTGATGAGGATTTCCGCCTCGGTCGACTGATCGGTGTAGGCCGGCGCCTCCTGGTGGATCGCGCGCAACGCATCGCTCTTGACCGGGCCGGCTTCATCGACCGGATCGCCGATCACGTTGATGATGCGGCCGAGCAGGCCCGGACCGACTGGCACTGAAATCGGTGCGCCGGTGTCGGTGCACTCCTGGCCGCGCACCAGACCTTCGGACGTGTCCATCGCCACGGTGCGGACCGTGTTCTCGCCGAGGTGCTGCGCGACCTCGAGAACGAGACGGTGATCGCCGTTCTTGGTTTCGAGCGCGTTCAAAATCGCCGGGAGGTGATCCTCAAACTGTACGTCGACGACGGCGCCGATGACTTGCGTGATCTTTCCGACTGCGTTGGGTGTAGCCATGTCGTCCTCGTTACGGAAATCAGAGCGCTTCGGCACCGGAGATGATCTCGATCAGCTCCTTGGTGATCATCGCCTGGCGCGTGCGGTTATAGGTGATGGTCTGTTTGCGGATCATCTCGCCGGCGTTGCGCGTGGCGTTGTCCATCGCCGACATGCGCGCGCCCTGCTCGGATGCGGCGTTCTCCAAGAGCGCCCGGAACACCTGCACCGCGATGTTGCGCGGCAGCAGCTCAGTCAGGATGTCGAGCTCGTCGGGCTCGTATTCGTACACCGCCGACGGTCCGTCGCCGCTATTCGCCTTGGCGTCGAAGGTCGGCGGAATGATCTGGAGCGCGGTCGGGATTTGTGCGACCACCGAACGGAACCGCGAGAAGAACAGGGTCGCAACGTCGAACTCACCCTTCTCGTACAGCTCTTGAATCTTGGCGCTGACCTTCTCGGCATGCTCGAAGCCGAGAGCCTTCACGCGCAACTCGATCACCTCGAGAATCTGCGACGAGTACTGCCGGCGGAGCTGATCGGCGCCTTTGCGGCCGACGCAAAGGATTTTCACGGTCTTGCCGGCGGCCGCCAGCGTGTTGATCTTCTCGCGCGCGAGACGGACGATCGAGGAATTGAAGGCGCCGCACAGACCGCGCTCAGCGGTGCAGACCACCAGCAGATGGACCTGATCGGAGCCGGTCCCTGCCAGAAGCTTCGGCGCCGAATTGATGTCGGCGACCGTCGCGGCGATGTTGCCCAGCACCTTTTCCATGCGCTCGGCATAAGGGCGGGCGGCTTCCGCCGCGGCCTGCGCACGGCGCAGCTTCGACGCCGCGACCATCTGCATCGCCTTGGTGATCTTCTGCGTCGCCTTGGTGGCGGCGATGCGGACCCGCATGTCCTTCAGTGAAGCCATGTAACTTCTTTGTCTCTTCCCTCGTCATGCCCAGCCTTGTGCCGGGCATCCACGTCTTCCTCTCGCTTGCCACACCGCTCAAGGCGTGGAAGGCCGGGACAAGCCCGGCCATAACAGAGCTTTTAGGCGAAGGTTTTGGCGTAAGCGTCGACCACGCCCTTGAGCTTGGCGGCGGTCGCATCGGAAAGGTCGCCGGATTTTCGGATGTCCTCGAGGATGTCGGCGTTCTTGCTGCGCACCAGCGTCAGCAGACCGTCCTCGAAGGCGCGCACCCGGTTGACCGCGATCGGATCGAGGTAGCCGTTGACGCCGGCGTAGATCACGACGACCTGCTCTTCCATCTTCAACGGCGAGAACTGCGGCTGCTTGAGCAACTCGGTCAGCCGGGAGCCGCGGTTGAGCAGGCGCTGTGTGGTCGCGTCGAGGTCGGAACCGAACTGCGCGAAGGCCGCCATCTCGCGATACTGCGCCAGCTCGCCCTTGATGCGGCCGGCGACCTTCTTCATCGCCTTGGTCTGCGCCGACGAGCCTACGCGCGACACCGAAAGGCCGACGTTCACCGCCGGGCGGATGCCCTGGTAGAACAGGTCGGTTTCCAGGAAGATCTGGCCGTCGGTGATGGAAATGACGTTGGTCGGGATGTAGGCCGACACGTCGTTGGCCTGCGTTTCGATCACCGGCAGCGCGGTCAGCGAGCCCGCACCCGAGGCATCGCCCATCTTGGCGGCGCGCTCGAGCAGGCGCGAGTGCAGATAGAACACGTCGCCGGGATAGGCCTCGCGGCCCGGCGGACGGCGCAGCAGCAGCGACATCTGGCGATAGGCGACGGCCTGCTTCGACAGGTCGTCGTAAATGATCACGGCGTGCATGCCGTTGTCGCGGAAGTACTCGCCCATGGTGCAGCCGGCGAACGGCGCCAGGAACTGCATCGGCGCCGGGTCGGAAGCCGTGGCGGCAACGACGATGGAATATTCCAGCGCGCCCTGCTCCTCGAGCACCTTCACGAACTGCGCGACGGTGGAGCGCTTCTGGCCGACCGCGACATAGACGCAGTAGAGCTTGATCTTCTCGTCCGGCTGGGCGTTGAGCGGCTTCTGGTTCAGGATCGTGTCGAGCGCGATCGCGGTCTTGCCGGTCTGGCGGTCGCCGATGATCAATTCGCGCTGGCCGCGGCCGATGGGAATCAGCGCGTCCACCGCCTTGAGGCCGGTCGCCATCGGCTCATGCACCGACTTGCGCGGGATGATGCCCGGCGCCTTGACGTCGACGCGCTCACGCTTCTCGGCCTTGATCGGACCCTTGCCGTCGATCGGGTTGCCGAGCGCGTCGACCACGCGGCCGAGCAGGCCCTTGCCGACCGGCACGTCCACGATCGCGCGGGTGCGCTTGACGGTCTGGCCTTCCTTGATCTCGCGGTCCGCGCCGAAAATCACGATACCGACGTTGTCGGTTTCGAGGTTCAGCGCCATGCCGCGCGTACCGTTCTCGAACTCGACCATCTCGCCGGCTTGAACGTTGTCCAGGCCATAAACACGGGCGATGCCGTCACCGACCGACAGCACCTGGCCGACCTCGGTGACTTCCGCCTCCTGGCCGAAATTCTTGATCTGGTCCTTCAGGATCGCGGTGATCTCTGCGGCGCGGATATCCATCAGCCTGCCTCTTTCATCGCATGCTTGATCGCATTGAGCTTGGTG
>JAFKKQ010000377.1 GCA_017304505.1 Hyphomicrobiales bacterium
AGGCCGGTCCCGTGCTGCTCGGCGGCGCGGCGGTCCCCGCTCCCATCGAGCGGCTGCTGATCGCGGACGATTCGTTCGCGCAAGCCGACGCACCAGTCGCCGCCCTGTTGCGCGACGCGCTTATCGCTGCGAACGATATCCTGCCGAAACCACAGCCCATCCGCATCGCGCCCGACGGCTTCGACGTCTGGCGCGAGCCGTTACGGATTATCCAGGCTTACGAAACCTGGCAGGTCTACGGCCGGTTCGTCGAGGAAAAGCATCCGCGGCTCGGCCAAGGCGTCGCCGAGCGCATGCAGATCGCCGCGAATGTGACGAAGGCCGAGGCCGACGCCGCGCGCAAAATCCACACGGCCGCGCGCGAGCACATCCGTGCGCAGATTCCTCCCGGCACGGTGATGGCGCTGCCGTCGGCGCCCTGCATTGCGCCGCTGATCGAAAGCTCGGCCGAGGATTTGGAATCGTTCCGCGTGCGGGTCATGCGGCTGACCTGCGTCGCAGGCTTCGGCGGCCTGCCGCAAGTGTCGATTCCGATCGGCACGATCGACGGCTGCCCGGTCGGCCTGTCGTTCGTCGGCTGGGCCGGCGGCGACGAGGTGTTGCTTGACCTCGCCGCCTCGCTGTCGCGCCTATGCGGCGCGACGCGGCCTTAGAATCCGCCGGCTCAGGTCGCGGCGGCAGCGCCCGACGGGCGGTCGACAATCGCCAACGCGATGCGCCAAGCCACCCAATACATCGCGAAGTAGATCAGGATGAACGCGGTCAGCGCGAGCGATGGAGAATAGTGATCGAGGAGCAGCCCGATACCAACCGACACCGCCTGGCCGATGGCCACGCAGATAACGTAGACAACCAAGATGCGCATCTGTCGCCCCTATTTTAGTGCAGGAGTAATTTTGGATGCGCCCGCGTGCAGATCAAGCCGATCTGCGGCAAATCGTCTGCGACTTAGCGCCGCCGCCGGACAGGTTTTGTTTCCCATTCCGGATGGGCGTCGAACGCTTTGTTCACGAGCCAGCCGCCGACGAACGGGACGATGCAATCCCAGGTATCATTTTACGGAAGTCGCGTCGGCAGGATGCGCTGTCAGCAAGGTCTTGTTTGGAACAGGCGCACCGATGCTGGCCAGGATATTCGCAATTCGAATGTCATTCGCCTCCAGCGAGTGTGGGCCTGACATGAGCCGGAGACCCGCTTGCGAAATCGATCTCCAAAGATCGGCATCGCGATACAGTTCCTCGATCCGCTCAGCGAATTCCGACGGCGAATGTGCCAAGAGCACCGTCTGGCGATCATGCACGTTCATGCCTTCGGCCGCGATCGGTGACACGACACAGGGAACACCGTGAGCCAGCGCCGACGCGACCTTGCCTTTGGCGCCGGCACCGACGCGCAGGGGCGCGACCATGACACGAATGGTGCTCAACTCCGATGCAAGGTCTTCAACGTAGCCGCGAACGACAAGGCCCTTGTCCCGACGCTTCGCCAGTTCTTCCGGCATTGAAGCCCCCATCGCAATGAATTCGGCCTCCGGAATTCGTTTGCGGACGAGCGGCCAGATGTCGTCGAGGAAATGCCGAAGGCCATCGACATTCGGCGCATGAAAATAACCGCCGACGAATGCGATATTCTTGCGTTCATCGAAATCGTTGACATTGCGGGCAACCGCGCGCGCCAAAGGAACGGTAAAGACCGTACTGTCAGGGAGGAGACTGCTTAAGAGCCAATGTTCTTCATACGAAACGACGATGGTGGCATCCGCCAAACGGACAAGAGCGAGTTCCCTCGCTTTGGTCTTGGCAGCAAGGTCGAGAGCCTTGCGATCGTTGGTGAGCCGCGCGGTCCGTTCTTCGCGAAGATGATGAAGGTCAACGGTATTGAAGATGACCTTGGCCGATGGACACGCGCGCCGGATGGATTCCATGAACACGCCGCCGTTATGAACGCGCGATAATATCGTCAGGTGGAGATAAGGCTTAAGCGTCGTAAAGAAATGATCCCGCTCGCCACCGAACGCGACAAATACAATTCGATAACCGATACGATGAAGCGCGTTCACAAGATTAACAGCGTCGATCGAGCCGGAATCCCTGTCTGGGGTCGGGTAGAACATATCTACGATCAAAGCCAGTGGCCGGCCGTCACCACGGATCCAGGACGGCACGTTCCGGATTCCCAGGATGCGCCTCGCGATGCGTCGGAACGGAATCTCACCGAACCGAAACGTGACGAAGTACCATCCGAGTTGAAGAATGCGACGCATGGAGGGTGCAAAGCGTGCCACCCAGCGCGCGACAAGGTTCATCAGAGCGGGCGTCAAACGACGCATGCAATATTTGACCGTGGTTCAAAATAAACGCGACCGAAGAAACAATATCGATGGACGTCCCGAACACTTCGAAGGCGTGATGCAAAGTGCATTCGCAAAGCGCGATCGCAATCACCCGCGCATGGCCTCGCTGGCCCGCGCATCTTTGCTGGAGTACTCGACGGTCTTGTTGCCATTGCGCGGCAGCGTGTCGCCTGCGTAGCCCAGTACCATTATAGTCCCATTGTCATGGAATGCGTATGGAAAGGCCACGACCATTCCAGAGGAATTCGATCGTGAACGCGCATTCACAATCGGCCAAGTCGGAGCGGCAGAGCGCTTTGTTTTTTAAAACCGAGAATGGTCAGCGCAAACGTTTTGGCCCCCCGGCCAAGCATAAAAATGGCTGGGCAGGCGAAACGGGATCGAGCGCGGTGCGGGGCCCAGCAGACCCTCGGCGCGCTGCGGGCAGGAAGCCGGTCAGGCGCCGAGGGGTAATTATTGAAAATCAAACATTGCCAATGGCTTGGCGATCCAGTTTGACCACCGAGCACCGTGGCGAATGAGACACTGGATCACCTCCTTTCGGTTGTTGCGGGAAGAACCCCAATATAGCGCCGTCCTGCCGATTCGAAAGGATCGATGCGCAATGCCGCGGTCAGCCGGGGCCTGCCCGCAAGGCTCGCGAGATCGCATCCAGATTGAACGGCTCCGACACGGCCTCGCGAACGGCAGCGCCCGAAGCAAAGCAATCCTCCCAGCCGTTCGCCTCGGTGAAGAACGTCAGGCATGCCGGGTTGTCGATGCGGCAGACGCGCTTCGACACGTCATAGGTGACAGCCGGCGATGCGTCGCAGGCGTCGGCAGCGGCGAATGTCTTGCGACGCATGATCGTCTCGTGGCCGAAGCCGACAAGCAGGACCAGCGCGATGACCGTCATTCCGGTCACCGCTGTCATCAATCGGTCCGCCCCCGGCATCGGCTCGCCTCGCCGCATCGAAATCTCCTCCATCCGTTTGCATCGCGGGCACGGTAGTCACGCATCCGGTGGGGTGAATTCGGAATTTGACGACCGGCGCAACATGGTTAAGCGAACGTCAACGCCGCATCGGCGCGATGGAAAATCGCCAGCAAGACCGGGCGCTTCGCCGAAACCCGACGCAACCGGCGCCCACGCCATCGCCACATTCTATGCACAGCAGGCCGACGCAATGCGCGAGGCCGGCCGGCGTTATCGATGCGAATCGGCACGCCTGATTCGCACGATGGCCCGGTCGAGCGCGGAGAGAAATCGCGAGCGGTCACGCGGCTCGAACGCTTTGGGCCCGCCGGTGACCGCGCCGGCCGAGCGCAACTCGTGCAGCAGGTTGCGCGTCGCCAGCGTCATGCCGATGCTGTCGTCGTCGAACGGCTTGCCGTTGGGTGCAATAACGGTCGCGCCGGCCTTCACGCTGCGACCGGCCAGCGGCACGTCCGCGGTGACGACGATATCGCCCCGCCCCGCCCGCTCCGCGATCCAGTCGTCGGCGACATCCAGCCCCGCACCGACCACGACGCGCTCGATCCACCGTTCGCGCGGCACGGCGATGGGGCTGTTGCTGACGATAAAGACCTTGAGCCCGTGCCGCTCGGCGACACGATAAATCTCATTCTTCACCGGACAGGCGTCGGCATCGACGTAAATCTGAAGGGGCTTGGATGCAGTCTCGGACATCGGCGCACCAACCTAGCACGTTCCTTGCGCCGGGGCGCGCCAACTGCGCCGCCTCAGATTCACCCGCTTCGCTACGCTTTATATCGGAACGCCCGTTGAGAACATATCCCATGAGCATCCGCATCCATCAGTCGGAGCCTTCTCCCGCGACCGCCAAGCGCCTCGCCGAAAGACTCCGGCAACGCGCCCCGCAATCCTGCGGGAAGGCACACGACGTTCTTCTGGCGACGAGAGCTTATGCCGATCCAAAGCAGACCGCCGACGCGCAGGCGGATTCAATGCAGGATTTGCAGCAACGCATTCACGGCTTGCGCGACAGCCTCGTGGCTGAAGGCTATGTGACGCGCCCCTACCTCCCCGCGGCGGAGGTGTTGTTTGCGTTTCTCAGCGATTACTCCGACGCGCACCCGGACTGGCGGCACGAATATTCGGCTCTCAACCGCATCATCCCGAGGAGTTTCCCGGCCGACCAAGTCTCAGACTAGCCCATCCCTTACCGCACCAATTCCCGCATCGCCCGGTCCATCCCGTCGAGGGTGAGCGGATACATCCGCCCGCCCATGAGCCGGCGTATGAGGCGGATGGAATAGGTGTGCTCCCACAGACTCTCCGGCACCGGATTGAGCCAGACGCAGGCCGGATAGGTGCGCGTGAACCGCTCCATCCACACCGCGCCCGCTTCCTCGTTGTAGTGCTCGACCGATCCGCCCGGCGCCTCGATCTCGTAAGGGCTCATCGACGCATCGCCAACAAAGATCGCCTTGTAGTCGTGCGGATAGGTGTGCAGCACATCCCAGGTCGGCGTGGTTTCCTGGAATCTCCGGCGGTTCTCCTTCCACACCCGCTCATAGAGGCAATTGTGGAAGTAGAAATGCTCCATGTGCTTGAACTCGGTGCGCGCCGCCGAGAACAGTTCCTCCGTCGCCTTGATGTGCCAGTCCATCGAGCCGCCGATGTCGTAGAACATCAGCACCTTCACCGCGTTGTGCCGCTCCGGCCGCATCTGGATGTCGAGATAGCCTTTGTGGGCGGTGCCCCGGATGGTGCTGTCGAGGTCAAGCTCGTCGGGCGCGCCGGTACGGGCGAACTTGCGCAGCCGCCGTAGCGCCACCTTGATGTTGCGCGTGCCAAGCTCGACGTCGTCGGCGAGATCCTTGAACTCGCGCTTGTCCCACACCTTCACGGCGCGGCGGTGCGTGCTCTCGCCGCCGATGCGGATGCCTTCGGGGTTGTAGCCGGAGTTGCCAAACGGCGAGGTGCCGCCGGTGCCGATCCACTTGTTGCCGCCCTGGTGGCGGCCTTTCTGCTCGGCCATGCGCTGCTTCAACAATTCCAGAAGCTTGTCGATGCCGCCCAGCGCCTCGATCTGCCGCTTCTCCTCGTCAGTGAGATATTTTTCCGTGAGCGCCTTGAGCCAATCCTCCGGGATTTCCGCGGACAGCGACTCGCCCATCAGTTCAAGGCCCTTGAACACGGTCCCGAATACGCGGTCGAACTTGTCGAGGTTGCGCTCGTCCTTCACCAGCGCCGCACGGGCGAGATAATAAAAATCCTCCACGCGCCGGCCGGCGAGGTCGCGATCCATCGCCTCCATCAATGTCAGGTATTCGCGCAGCGTCACCGGAACGCCAGCGGATTTCAGTTCATGGAAGAAGGACACCAGCATGGCCGATCATCGCACGATGCGCGGCCGCAAACCACTCCCGGGCGCCACTCTCCGCATTCGCGCATCAGACCCCGCGCAACCGCAGTTGCGCGCGGCGGCGGCGCGACCACATCATCAACCCCGTCACCGATAACGCTGCGACCACGATTCCCGCCACACAAATCAGGATGCGTCCGGGCAGGCCCGCGATCCGCCCGCTGTGCAGCGGAAACTGCACCTGCATGAACACATCGCCGGCGCGGCCCTCGCCCGGCGCAACAGCCCGAATCAAAGCGCCGGTGGCGGCATCGAACATCATCGACGCCGGCCCGAGCCCTTCGCCGCGATCCTGCTGCGAGCGCGTCATACTCACCGTGTAGGTGCCCTCGCCCGTATTATGAAACACTGCGCCGGGCGGCGGCCAGTTCCGTGCCGCGGCCTCCTCGGCGGCCCGCGCCGCAACGGCATCAAAGCCCAAGGCCGCGCGAGAGGCATCGGCACGACTTGGCGGCGGCTCGCTCATCGACATGACCGCACGAACCAGGGGCCGGAACAGTTCCGCGTCGAGATTCAGCGCCACGCCGCTCATCGCAAGCGGCACCAGCGCGAGCCAGAGCCACAACCCGCCGACGCGATGCAAGTCGAGCGTGCGGCGTCCGACACCGACATTGCCGCGCGCCAAGCGGAAGCTCGACATCCATTTCGACAGGAACGGCTGTCGCCGGGGAAACGTCAGCCCAATCGCGACGAAACAATCGAGCAACCAGACCAGCGCCACGGTGCCCATCAGCCACGCGCCCCAGCGCCCGGGCAGATAGAGCGTGTTGTGCAGCGTGAACAGGAACGGCATCAGATGCTTGCGCTCAAAACAACACGCCCCCCACAGCCGCGTGCCGATCATCGCGCCGCTCGCCGGATCGGCGAACACCTCGTCGTAGCCGAGTGCGAACGGCTGCCCGGTTGCCGGGTCGTTGCGCGGCTGCACCGTCAGCAGCGCGGCTTCGCCCGGCGCAACGCGAAGCGGCATGCCGATCACCTGCAAGCGCGGCTCGGCAGCCTCGACCTTCGCCGCGAGCGCCGACGGCGAAAGATGCGGCCCGGCGCTTGCGGCCCTGTAAAGTTCCGGATTCAGCGCAACATCAAGTTCGGGCCAGAACGCGATCAGGCTCCCGGTGATGCCGGCAATGAACAGGAATCCCGCCGTGACGAGGCCGACCGTGCGGTGCAGCCGCGTCAACAGCGCGCGAACCGCAAACGCCTTCGCCTTCGCCAACGCTCACCACCGATAGCGCAGGCTTGCGACCACCCTGCGCCGCTCGCCGTAGAAGCAGCCGAAGCTGAAGTCGTAGCAGCCGGCGACGTACTCCTTGTCGAACAGGTTGCGGGCGTTGATCGCAAAGCGATAGTTCTTCCAGTCGTAGTGGATCGCCGCGTCCGCCACCGCAAAGCCCGGCACTGTGAAGGTGTTGGCGTCATCGCCGAACGTGCGGCTCTGGTAGCGCAAGCCGCCGCCGAGACCGAACCCTGCCAGCGGTCCGCTGCGGAAGGTGTAATCCGCCCACAAGGCGACCCGATGCTTCGGCACGTTCCACGGCGTGTTGCCGACGGTGCCGTCGTCGTTCTCGGTGAACTTGGTGTCGAGATAGGTGTAGGCCGCCTTCACGTCCCAACCCGACGCGAGACTGGCGGCGGCTTCCACTTCGATACCGCGAGACTGGATTTCGCCGGACTGCTTGGAAAAGTTGGGGTCGAGCGGATCCATCGTCAGTACGTTCTGCCGCTTCAGATCGAATGCACCGACGGTGAACAGTGCCCTGGTGCCCGGCGGCTGGTACTTCACGCCGACCTCGTATTGCCGGCCGGTTTCCGGCTTGAACGGCTGCAGCGAGGCGTCGGTGCCGAGCAACGGCAGAAACGACGTCGCGTAGCTGACATAGGGCGCAACGCCGTTATCGAACTTGTAAAGCAGGCCGGCACGACCGGTGCTCGCGCTGTCGTGCTGCTCGGCGGAGGTTCCGAACAGCACGTCATTGCTCGCGATCTTCGACCAGTCGTACCGGCCACCCAGATTCAGGACCCAGCGGTCGAATTTCATCTGGTCCTGAACATAGATACCCGTCTGCGACTGCTTCTGGTGTGTATCCTGGTACGGATCGCCGGGCGTGACAGGCAGGCTGTAGTCCGGATCGAAAATGTCGATCGGCGCGGCGTCGTAGCTTTGGCCGAAGTCGCGGAAGCGCGAGTGCTGATAATCGACGCCGAGCAGCAGCGTGTGGTTCACAAGGCCGGTGTTGAATTTCGCCTGCGCCTGATTGTCGACGGCGAAACCGTCGAGGTTCGACTGGGCGAAGTCGCCGTAGCGCACATAGGTACGCATGTCGGGCTGCAGGCCGAAGCCCGGACCGCCGTTGCCGAACACGCCGATCTGGTTATTGTTGTCGAAATGAGCGAAGCGCAGGTTCTGGCGAACCGTCCAGATCTCGCTGAGCCGGTGCTCGAACTGATAGCCGATGGAGTATTGCGTCGGGCCGTAGTTATCGAAACCCGGCTTGCCGAGGAAACGATTCGACGGAATGTGTCCGTTCGGGTTCGGAAACACGGTACCGAGCGCGGGATAAAACTGCATGTCCCAACCGCTGCGATCACGCTGATAATTGCCGAGGATCGTCAGCGTGGTGTCGAGATTGGGCTTCCAGGTCAGCGCCGGCGCGATGAAGACGCGATGCTGCCCGACGTAATCGACCTGGGTGTCGTTGTCGCGGATCAAACCGGTAAGCCGGTAGAGCAGCGTCTTGTCC
>JAFKKQ010000378.1 GCA_017304505.1 Hyphomicrobiales bacterium
AGAGGACGAGAAGGAGATCGAGGCGTCGAAGGCGCCGCTGCTCTCGCATCTGGTCGAGCTGCGCTCGCGTCTCATCAAGGCGTTGCTGGCCTTCTTCATCGCGGCGGCGCTTTGCTTCTTTTTCGCCAAGCCGATCTATAACATCCTGGTCTGGCCTTATGTCTGGGTGGCGGGCGCGGAGAACTCGAAGTTCATCTACACGGCGCTGCTGGAATATTTCATCACCGAGCTGAAGCTGTCGCTGTTCGGCGCGGCCTTCATCTCGTTCCCGGTGATTGCCGGGCAGATTTACATGTTCGTCGCGCCCGGACTCTATCGCCACGAGCGCCGCGCCTTCGTGCCGTATCTTATCGCCACGCCGATCTTTTTCACGATGGGAGCGGCGGTGGTCTATTTCGTCGTCATGCCGATGCTGGTGCGTTTCTCCATCGGCATGCAGCAGTCGGCGGGCGACGGGCAGGCCGAGATCGCGCTGCTGCCCAAAGTCGGCGAATATCTGTCGCTGATGATGGGGCTGGTGCTGGCGTTCGGCGTGGCGTTCCAGCTTCCGGTGATCCTGACGCTGCTCGGCCGCATCGGCATCGTCACCTCGGAGATGCTGAAATCGAAGCGGCGCTATTTTATTGTCGTCGCCTTTGTCATCGCGGCGGTGCTCACGCCGCCGGACGTGCTGTCGCAGATGTCGCTCGCGGTGCCGCTGCTGCTGCTCTACGAGGGCTCGATCTGGTCGGTGCGGATGGTCGAAGGCAAGGCCGCCAAGGACAAGGCGGAAAAGGCCAAAGCCGACGCGGATGCGACGCCCGGCTCCGAGGTCAAGCCGGCCGAATAGCTTTTCTTGACAATAATCCTAGGAATATATACTGAATGTGAAATCCAAGCTGCGGCGGCACCGGTGCCGCTGTGGGGCGGATGGAGCGCCGGGAGGCGCCGGGCCCTGCGCCAAGGGCTCGCGCACCCGGTCAAGGCCGTCTCGGAGGGCGGCCGCGGGCGCGCAGGCGGACCGATCGCAAGGTTCGCCTAAGGGCGCCTCGCAAGCGCTCTGGCGCCTCCCGGCGCTCCATTCCCCATTCCGGGGAGAAGGAAACAGGGAACGGCGCGCCCGGCGCCGCCAAGGACCGGGCTGCGAAGCGTTGGCTAAGCGTGATCGCTGCTCCTATAAGAACGCGAATGGATTCGCGTGAATTGAGAAGGCTCTGAACGGCCGATGCACGACATCAGATGGATACGCGACAACGCCGCCGCGTTTGACCGCGCGCTGAACCGCCGGCCGCTGGACGAGGAGTCCCGGCGCGCGTTCTCGTCGGCCAGTCTGCTCGCGACCGACGAGCGGCGGCGCGCGGCGATCCAGGCGTTCGAGCAGGCGCAGGCGCGGCGCAACGCCGCCTCCAAGGAGATCGGCCAGGCCAAGGCGAAGAAGGACGAGGCTACGGCGCAAAAGCTGATGGCTGAGGTCAACGAGCTGAAGACGACGCTGCCGCAGTTGGAAGCGTCATCGAAGGCGGCCGAGGAGGCGTTGAACAAGGTTCTGGCGACGATCCCGAACCTGCCGCTCGACGAGGTGCCCGACGGCGCCGACGAGACCGGCAACGTCGAGCATCACAAGTTCGGCGCCAAGCGCGATTATGCGTTCGCGCCCAAGCAGCATTTCGAGTTGGGCGAAGCGCTCGGCCTGATGGACTTCGAGACGGCGGCGAAACTCTCCGGCGCGCGGTTCGTGGTGCTGAAGGGTGCGCTCGCGCGGATGGAGCGCGCGCTCGGCCAGTTCATGCTCGACGTACATACCGGCGAGCATGGATATACCGAGGTCAATCCGCCGCTGCTGGTGAGCGACAGCACGATGTTCGGCACGGCGCAGTTGCCGAAATTTGAGGATGACCAATTCTTTGTCGGTAGTGGCCCTAGAATTCATCAAATGGCCGGCGAGATGGCCGATACGTTTGATATTCGCGAGTCTCCAAGCAACGAAGACGTTCTTGCCTTGGAAAAGATTGCGCTTAAAGCATCACAACGTTGGCTCATCCCCACCGCTGAAGTCCCGCTGACCAATCTCGCACGTGAATCCATTCAGGATGAAGCCGCGCTGCCGATGCGGCTCACCGCGTGCACGCCGTGCTTCCGCGCGGAGGCGGGTGCGGCCGGGCGCGACACGCGCGGCATGATCCGCCAGCACCAGTTCACCAAGGTCGAACTGGTGTCGATCACCACGCCGGAGCAATCCAAGGACGAGCACGAGCGTATGCTGTCCTGCGCCGAGGAAATCCTGCGGCGGCTCGGGCTGCACTATCGCGTCGTCACGCTCTGCACCGGCGACATGGGCTTCGCCTCGCAGAAGACCTACGACATCGAGGTGTGGCTGCCGGGGCAGGGGATGTATCGCGAGATTTCGTCATGCTCGGTGTGCGGCGACTTCCAGGCGCGGCGCATGATGGCGCGCTATCGCGGAAAAGATGGAAAGCCTGCGTTCGTGCACACGCTCAACGGCTCGGGCGTCGCTGTCGGCCGTGCGTTGATCGCGGTGATGGAAACTTATCAAGAGGCCGACGGCTCCATCGTGGTGCCGGATGCGCTCGCGCCCTATATGGGCGGTATCAAGACAGTCGAGAAGAAGTAGTAATGCGCATTCTGGTGACCAACGATGACGGCGTTCACGCGCAGGGGCTGAAAGCCTGCGAGGAGATCGCGCGTCAACTGTCCGACGACGTCTGGGTGATCGCGCCCGAATACGACCAGTCCGGCGTGTCGCATTCGCTGTCGCTGAACGATCCGCTGCGGCTGCGCCAGGTCGGCGAGCGGCACTATGCGGTGAAAGGCACGCCGACCGATTGCGTCATCATGGGCGCGCGACATGTTTTGCCGCAGCCGCCCGATCTGGTGCTGTCGGGCGTCAATCGCGGCCGCAACGCGGCCGAGGACGTGCTTTATTCCGGCACCGTTGCGGGCGCGAAGGAAGCGGCGGTGCTCGGCATTCCGTCATTCGCGCTGTCGCAGGCTTACACCTCGGCGAGCAAGCAGCAGCCCTATTGGCAGACGGCCATCGCGCATGCGCCGGAAATCATCCATCGCGTGCTCAAGACCGGCATTCCGCGCGACGTGCTGGTCAATATCAATTTCCCCGATTGTCCGCCCGGCGCGGTGAAGGGCATGGCGGTCGCCGCTCAAGGCAAGCGCGATCAGCAGCTTCTGCACATCGACGCGCGCCACGATGGGCGCGGCAATCCCTATTACTGGCTGGCCTATGGACGCGGCGCGCGGCCCGCCGGCGAAGGCGGCACCGATCTGCATGCGCTCAACGACAACCGCATTTCCATCACGCCGCTGCGGCTCGATCTCACGGACCCTTCGTTCCTGACCAAGCTCGCCGGGGTTTTTCCATAAGAGGGCGCAGTCGTGGGCGACGAGGGCGTGCAGCGGATGGAGTTCATGCTGGCGCTGCGCCAGCGTGGCATCAGCGACAAGGCCGTGCTGCGGGCGATGGACGAGGTGCCGCGCGAGCACTTCGTCGAGCCGCGCTTTGCCGACAGCGCCTATGCCGATCGCGCCATGCCCATCGAGTGCGGGCAGACCATCAGCCAGCCCTATGTCGTCGCCTATATGACCGAGCAGCTCAGCGTGAAGCCGCATCATCGCGTCCTGGAGATCGGCACCGGATCGGGCTACCAGGCGGCGGTGTTGTCGCGGCTGGCGCGTGAGGTGGTGACGCTGGAGCGTTACCGCACGCTCGCCAACGGCGCGCGGTCGCGGCTGAAAACGCTCGGTTACAGCAATGTCGAGGTGCTGCTCGGCGACGGCCTTGGCGGCGAACCGATCCGCGCGCCCTATGACCGCATCATCGTCACCGCCGCGGCCGAAAACATTCCACCGGCGCTGGTGGAGCAACTGGCCGAGGGCGGCATCATGGTGCTGCCGCTCGGGCCGCATGAGGGGCCGCAGGATCTGGTGAAGCTGACCAGGACCAAAGACGGAATTCAGCGGGAAACGCTGATCCCCGTTCGCTTTGTGCCGCTTTTGCCGGGGCAGGCAAGGGAGCTTTGAGCGGCACCCGACATAGCAACCTGTCGGAATTCCGCCTCTTTGCCGTTAGGGTTGAGAGAGTCTTTCAAACTTAAACGCTTATTTACCCGTGCGTTGTTAACTACCCACTCGCGTTGTTGCGTATGAGTGGGAAAGCCTATGCGTTGCGTCGTTGAGCCTGTCCGCTCGCTCCATCTGGTTCGCCTTGCTCTCCTTGCGTCGATTTCGGTTGCCGCCGCCGGTTGCAGCGCCGATACCGGCCGCTTCGACAGCAATCCATTCCAATCGCGCGCCCAGGCGCCGGCCAACGACACGGTTGGGTCGGTGCCGCGTCCGCAGCGCTATGCGAGCGTGCAGAGCCAGCCTCTGCCGCCGCCCAATGCGGGTGTGGCGCAGCCTTACTCGTATTCACCGCCGCCCGCGGTCGCGAGCAGCCCGCGCAGCGTGCCGGCTTACCAGCAGCCAGCTTACCAGCCGCCGGCTGCTAGAAACGACGTGACCGGTTCGCTGCCACCGCCTCCGGCGCGCACGGCGCAAGGACACCGGAACTGGGAGGGCGGCACAACCATCACCGTGCAGCCGGGCGACACCATCGACGGGCTGGTCCGCCGCTTTGGCGTGTCGGCCTCCGCGATCGCCGAAGCCAACAACCTGCCGAACGGCACCGCGTTGCGCGTGGGCCAGCGTCTGGTCATTCCGCATACTGAAACCACCGGCAGCGTCGCGTCGCGCCGCGCCGTCTCGAATATGCCGCCGCAGCGCGAGGTCGCGTCGGGCCAGCAGCACGTCCACGTGATCGCGCCTGGTGAAACGCTGATGAAGCTGTCGCGCCAGTATCATAAATCGCTGAGCGAGATCGCCAGGGCCAATCACATTCCGCCGAACACGATGGTGAAGGTCGGTGACCGCATCGTCATTCCGGGCGTCCGCGCCTCGCAGACCGCGATGGCGGCGCCCAGGATGCAGGCGCCCAGGACGCCGGCGCTGGAGGTTGCGCATCATCATCCGAAGCCCGAGCCGGCGCAGAAGGTGGCGTCGATCCCCGCTGCGAAGCCGGTGACGACGAAGCCGGTTGCGGCTGCGCCGAGCGCGCCGGCGGCAACCGCGAACATGGTGACGCCGGCCGCTCACAGCCCGGAGCCGCCGAAGGTGAAGGCGGACGTTGCCGCGGCGATGCCGTCATTCCGCTGGCCGGTGCGCGGCCGGGTGATTACCGCGTTCGGCCCGCGCCCGAGCGGCGCGCAGAACGACGGCATCAACGTGTCGGTGCCGGAAGGCACGCCGATCCGCGCGGCCGAAGATGGCGTCGTCGCTTACGCTGGCAACGAACTGAAGACCTACGGCAATCTCGTGCTGGTGCGGCACGCCAACGGCTATGTCACCGCCTATGCGCACGCCAGCGAAATCCTGGTGAAACGCGACGACCCGGTGAAGCGCGGCCAGATCATCGCCAAGGTCGGCCAGACCGGCAGCGTGACCACGCCGCAACTGCACTTCGAGATTCGAAAAGGCTCGACGCCGGTCGATCCCGCGCCGTTCCTCGACAGGGGCGGCACCGGCTGAGTTGGTCGTCAGGCGGACAGCCTGACGCCTTTGCGGCCAGCGAGGTCCTGCACGTACTGCCAGGCGACGCGCCCCGAGCGCGAGCCGCGCGTCGTTGCCCATTCCAGCGCTTCGCGGCGAAGATCGTCGGCGTCCATCGGGATCTTGAAGTGGCTGACGTAGCCTTCGACCATCGCCAGGAACTCGTCCTGACTGCAGCGGTGGAAGCCGAGCCACAGGCCGAAGCGATCGGACAGCGAGACTTTCTCCTCCACCGTTTCGCCCGGGTTGATGGCGGTCGAACGCTCGTTCTCCATCATGGCGCGCGACAGGAGGTGGCGGCGGTTCGACGTGGCGTAAAGGATCACGTTCTCCGGCCGGCCTTCGATGCCGCCTTCGAGCACCGCCTTGAGCGATTTGTATGAGGTGTCGTCGGCATCGAACGACAGGTCGTCGCAGAATACGATGAAGCGATAAGGCGCCGGACGCAGCAGCGCCATCAGGTCGGGCAGGCTCTCGACGTCCTCGCGATGGATCTCGATGAGCTTGAGGTTGCCGCGGGCATGGCTGGCGTTGACCGCGGCGTGAGCGGCTTTGACCAGGGACGACTTGCCCATGCCGCGCGCGCCCCAAAGCAGCGCGTTGTTGGCCGGAAGGCCGCGTGCGAAACGCTCCGTGTTCTCCATCAGCGTGTCGCGCATCCGGTCGATACCCTTGAGCAGCACCATCTCGACCCGGTTGACGCGCGGCACCGGCTGAAGCACCAGGCCCTTTGCGATCCAGATGAAGGCGTCGGCGGCGGTGAAGTCCGTCGTGGCGTTGGGCTGGGGAGCCAGCCGCTCGAGCGCATCGGCGATTCGCGTCAAGGCGAGAGGGTCCAGTCCTGCAGCCGGGGCGAGCTTTGGCCCGGTCTTTGGCTCGCTTGCAGGCTCGCTTCCGGGCTTGGCTTTCGAC
>JAFKKQ010000379.1 GCA_017304505.1 Hyphomicrobiales bacterium
CTATCTAGATGGCACCCCGGTGGTGGGGACGGACGGACTTAGCCGGCAAAGCTTTCGCGACGGCTCGGCTTATCAAGGCGACGAACTGATCTTCGATCCAGCCGCCCAAGAACGGTTTCTGCTTCGCTGCGCGCGGCAGACCGGCATAACACCTGCGATATGCCTGTACGAACGACGCATTGCGGGCGCGGACCTCATGCTCCGCTTCCCACGGGCTTGGCTGAAGGACTGGCGCGCCACGGCATTGCGGATCGAGCGGCTGATTGACAGCATCCACCCCTCGCCGCTGGCGAATTAGTCCCAGCCAGAGCCTGGACCTGGCTGTCCGCGGACCACACCACGGGGCCCCGCTTTCGACCCGGACCGCACGGGAAAGCTCAAACCATGTGCATGGAGGCGGGACGTATGCGCAGATGGGACTGCGCATCGGTTGTTTTTTTCGTCGCGATCCCACAGGGTTGGGGCCCATGACAGATGCCATCTCTCAAGAGCGTCACGGAGTGGATTCATTGATCGCGTCCAGCACACCATCTCGCTTGCCTCCCGCGCCGCAGGCGGTGGTTCGGCCGTTGACCCGTGCCGCGATCTTTCTCGTCGTGACGATCAACCCTGGGAACGCGAGTCGAGACGCAATCCGGTCGTTTTGCGGCGACCTCCCGGCGCTGTTACGGGCCGTCGGATTCCGCGATATCGAGGGCAACCTCTCCTGCGTGATGGGGATCGGGTCCGAAGCGTGGGACAGGCTCTTTGGCCAGCCGCGGCCGGCGGAACTGCACTCTTTTCGAGAAATCAAAGCCGGCTCGCGCCATGCCGTCGCCACACCCGGCGATCTCCTCTTTCACATTCGTGCCGACCGGATGGATTTGTGTTTCGAACTTGCAACGCAAATCATGGCGCAGATCGGCGACGCGATTTCACCGGTCGACGAAGTGCATGGCTTTCGCTATTTCGACGACCGCGATCTCATCGGCTTTGTCGATGGCACTGAAAACCCCACGGCGCAAACGGCGATCGATGCCGCTTATGTGGGTGCAGAAGATTCCACCTTTGCCGGCGGCAGCTACGTGATCGTGCAGAAATACTTGCACGACTTGGCCGGCTGGAACGCTCTGTCCACCGAAGCGCAGGAGCGCATTATCGGGCGCACCAAGCTGTCGGACATTGAACTCGACGACGCCGTGAAGCCGACGTCCGCCCACAACGCGCTGACGACCATCGTCGAGGATGGCAAGGAAGTGAAGATCATCCGCGACAATATGCCATTCGGCCGCGCTGCCGAGAAAGAATTCGGCACCTATTTCATCGGCTACGCGCGTTCGCCACGAACGATCGAGCAGATGCTGGAAAATATGTTCGTCGGCCGTCCTCCCGGCAATTACGACCGCCTGCTCGATTTCACCACCGCAAAGACCGGAAATCTGTTCTTTGTGCCGTCCGCGACGTTCCTGGAAAATATCGTGAATGACGCGCCGCCGGCCGGACAAGAGCTTGCGGACGCGCCCGCCGCTGCGCCGCTACAGAGAGAACCGACACGCGACGGTTCGCTGGGTATCGGTTCGCTCAAAGGAGACTACAACTCATGAACAACCTTCACCGCGGACTTGCCCCGATCTCCGATGCAGCTTGGTCTCAGATCGAGGAGGAAACGGCACGCACGTTCAAGCGCTACCTCGCCGGCCGGCGCGTCGTCGACGTGCAAGGCCCGGGCGGCGTTTCTCTCTCCGCTATCGGCACCGGCCATTTGCGCAACGTCGCAGCGCCGGGAGACGGAATTCTCGCACGGCAGCGTGAAGTGAATGCGCTTGTCGAATTGCGGGTGCCCTTCGAACTCGATCGCCAGCAGATCGACGATGTCGAGCGCGGCGCCAACGATTCGGATTGGCAGCCCGCGAAAGATGCGGCGCGGCTTTTGGCCGTCGCGGAGGATCGGGCGATCTTCGAAGGCTACGCCGCCGCCGGCATCGGAGGCATCCGCAAAGGAACCAGCAACCCGGTGATGCCGCTCCCGGCCGACATCCGAGCCTACCCGGACGCCGTCGCCCGGGCGCTTAGTCAGTTGCGCCTCGTCGGGGTCAACGGCCCCTATTCGGTGCTGCTAAGCGCCGACGCCTACACTGGGTTAAGCGAAACCAGCGACCACGGCTATCCGGTCCTGGAGCACGTCAAGCGCCTCGTGGACGGACAAATCATCTGGGCGCCGGCGATTTCGGGCGCCTTTGTGCTCACGACCCGCGGTGGTGATTTCGGGCTGTATATCGGCGAGGATGTCTCGATCGGATACCTGAGCCATAACGACAAGACGGTCCGGCTCTACCTTGAGGAGACGTTGACCTTCCTGCTGCTGACAACGGAGGCTTCCGTTGCGCTGACGGCCCCGGAAATCAAAGCCTGAGCCTACATGGCACTTGATACATGGCACTGGTGGGCGCCACGGCATGCCCCTTCGCACGCCCGCTAAGATACAGCAGACATCGCAAAATGATTAAGTCAGCGCCCTATTCCAGATCGACGTCGAGGATCGGCAACTCAAAAATATAGGAGCGCCGGCCCTTCTCATTTTCGACGAACAGCACGCCGAGAAATTCCTCGCCGATATACGCCTCGAGCGAGTCGATTTTCTTCGGCCGCGTCACGACGCGGATGCTGTCATTATTGAACTTGGCTCTCAGATAAGCACTCAGGACCGGCACCGGTTGGATGCTGGGGTCGTTGCTGACCTGAATGACCATCCTGAAATTGTAGGACCGGTCGCCGTCCTCATCATCAAGCGTCAATTCGCCGAGATCGTCTTCTCCGATCAGAACCTCGGCGCGATCGCCCTTCTTCGGAACGACGCGAATATCCGGATTGCCGAACAATTTGCGCAGGTAAGCGTCGAGCTTTTTGACTTCCGAAACGTCCACGAGAATCCTCTTTAACGCTATGGCTTCGCTCTAAACACAGACACGCCGGATGACAAGCCGAGCGATGGTTATTCCGCAAACATGTGGTCCATTGTGCGCGAAGGCTCCTCGCACGGCGCATCGCCGACGATCTTTGCCGGAATGCCCGCCACCGTGACGTTGTTGGGAACCGATTTGAGCACGACGGAACCCGCGGCAACGCGCGCGCACCGCCCCACCTCGATGTTACCGATGATCTTTGCGCCAGCCCCGATCAGCACGCCGTTGGCGATCTTGGGGTGGCGGTCGTCGTGATCCTTGCCGGTGCCGCCCAGCGTCACGTCATGGAGCATCGACACGTCGTCGCCGATGGTCGCCGTCTCGCCGACCACGAGACCTGTCGCATGATCGAGGAACACGCCGCGGCCGACCTTGGCCGCCGGATGGATATCGCACTGGAACACCGCCGACGAACGACTCTGAAGGTAATACGCGAAGTCCTTGCGGCCCTGGTTCCAAAGCCAGTGTGCAAGCCTATGAGTCTGAATGGCGTGGAAGCCCTTGTAGTACAGCGCCGGTTCGAGGAAGCGGTCGGTCGCCGGATCGCGGTCGAACACTGCGACGATGTCGACGCGGAAAATGTCACCGATCTGCGGCTGGTCCTCGAGCGCATCGGCATAAGCCTGACGGATCAGTTCCGCCGACACATCGGCATGGTCGAGCCGCTGGCTAACCCGGTGAATTACCGCCGCTTCCAACGTGTCGTGATGCAGGATCGACGAATAGATGAAGGTGCCGATTTCCGGCTCCCGCCGAACCACATCCTCGGCCTCGGCCCGGATCTTGGCCCAGACCGGATCGACCTTCTGGATCGCGTTTGCGGTCCGGGTTTGTCGTTGCACCATCGGGTCGCGCCTCCCACATCCGGCTGTGGTTTTAGCACAGTTAGGGCCGCGGCCCACCAGCCGCAATTGCGTTTGTGTATTTTTTTCGTTGTTTCAATGCCTTGGTTTTATCACTTCAACCGAGACAGAAAATCCTCAATGGCTTTTGCGAACTGGTCGTTGCGGTCACCGGCCACCATGTGGCGGGCCCCGCTGACGTCGACATAGCGCGCATGCGGAACGAGCTTGAGGAAGTCCCTGGCGTGATCCTCCTGCACCAATTCGGACGAGGCGCCGCGCACCAGCAGCGCCGGCACCGTGATCGCCTTGGCGGCCGCGATCAGCGCTCGCTCGACGTCCTCCGAGCCCGGGCCAATGCGGCGGTTACTCTCGATGAAGCGCGGATCCCAGTGCCAGCGCCAGCGGCCGTCCGTGTGCAGACGCAAATTCTTCTTCAATCCCTCGTGCGAATGCGGGCGCGGCCGGTGCGGCAGGTAAGCCGCCACCGCGTCGGCAGCCTCGGCGATGGAGCCGAAGCCCTCATGGGCGTGCGCGCGCATGAACGCCTGAATCCTGGCGACACCATCGACATCGATGCGCGGCGTGATATCGACCAGCACCAGCGCCTCGAACATCCGGCCGCCGGAGGGCTTGCCGGCATCTGCCAGCAGCGCCGCCATACCGCCGAGCGACGCGCCGACCGCGACGGGGCGCACACCGCTGCGCTTGGCCAGCGTATCGGCCAGCGTCCGGGCATCGGCGGCGAAGTCGTCGTATTGATAAGCACCGTCGGCAACCCATTCGGAGTCGCCATGTCCGCGCTGATCGACGGCATAGGCGACCCGTCCGAGCCCCGCGATCAGTTCCGCCGTTTTCTTCCAGGCATGGCGGGTCTGCCCGCCGCCGTGCAGCAGCAGCACCGGCGGCCCCTCCTCGCCATAAACGTCACCGACGAGCGTGTTGCCCGATGCTCCCTCGAACATCGCGGCAGCCGGCGCCTTCGCACGTGTCATCCGTTCTCCTGGAGGAATTGCAGCACGCCCGCCTTGAACACCTTATCGCCGACCGCAAGCATGTGGTCGCGGCCGGGGATCGGCAGCACGGCCGCCTTGGGTATGATCGCGGCAAGCTGTTCGGCGGAGCCCGCGATGGGGTCCTTGGTACCGACCGCGATCAGTGTCGGGGTCTGGATCGACGCTGCCTTATCGCGCGCCATCACCTGCCGCGAACCGCGGATGCAGGCAGCGAGCGCCCGGCGGTCGGATCGCGTCTGATCGGCGAAAGCGCGAAACGTCCGACCTTGCGGATCGGTGACGTCGGCGAGCGATGGCGCTTCCAGCGCCTCGGCGATGCTCTCCGGCAGGCCGACGCCATCAACGAGATGCAGACCGAGGCCGCCCAGAACGATGGACCGCGTTCGGTCCGCATGAGCCAGTGCCAGGAACGCCGCGATTCGTGCGCCCATCGAATAGCCCATGACATCGGCCCGCGGCAGTCCGAGGTGATCAAGCAAAGCGCGCGCGTCGTCCACCATTCGCTCGGTGTGATAATCGGCCGGGTCGTAAAGCTTGGTCGATTGGCCGTGACCACGGTTGTCGAGCGCGATCACCCGCCGTCCGGCGCCCTTCAGCGTCGTGAACCAACCGGGATTGACCCAGTTGAACTCCTTGCTGGAGGCAAAGCCGTGCACCAGCAGGATCGGCTCGCCCTCGCCTTCATCAAGGAAGGCAATCTCCACGGACCTATTGTGAAAGCTTGGCATGACGCGGAGATAGAGCGCAGGAACGCATCCTGTTCAAGTCGACAGCCTCGTCGCCGCAACCTCTCGCCCTCGAAGGCGACGCTTCGGCACGCTCCGTGCCATAGGTTGCGATCACACCCGGCCGGGCCCAATAAAAGCAGAGCCCGACGCCGCTGGCCGCCGATCAACTAACGACCTTCCAGATCAGAACCCCGCACAATGCAGCCAGTCCTATCGTCCATCCCCACACATAGGACTTAAAACTTCTCTGTTCTGTATTGCTCATACCTCTACATTCCCTCTATTCGCCGAGACAATTTGTATACTTAAGGCTTTATTTGAATGAGGCAAAGTGCCTCGGCTGGAATAGGTTCCAGCATCCCGCCAACCAGCGGCCACGCGCCCGCACCCGGCCAAGCCTCCCGTCCTCCCGCACCCTGCATCGCGGGAGACACGCGCGGTTCAATCGGGGTCCGGATCGCCCAATCGACACGCAGCCGGGAAATCGATCGCTAGGAATGACCCGCCGGGGCCGCTATGGTGCCCCCGTGTTTCCCAACCCGCGAACCGAATCATGGCCGATCACATCGTTCCCCACTTCCACAACGATCTGGGCGTTTCCGTCATCGAGATCGGGGCACGAGAATTCCAGTGCGTCGGCGCCAAGCCACCGTTCGACCACCCGCATGTGTTTCTCGACATGGGTGAGGAGAACGAGATCATCTGCCCATATTGCTCGACGCTCTATCGGCACGATCCGAAGCTCGATCCGCACGCAGCGCGCCCTGAATCCTGCGCCCTCACCGAGGCCGTATAACCGCCCGGGCGCGCGAGCCGTGCCGTCGTCGCGCACCATTCTGATCGCCGGAGCCGGGATTGGCGGATTGAGCGCTGCGCTGATGCTGGCTCGCGCGGGCTTTAACATCACGCTGCTGGAACAAACCGAGCGTCTGGACGAGATCGGCGCGGGCATCCAGCTTTCCCCAAATGCCACC
>JAFKKQ010000528.1 GCA_017304505.1 Hyphomicrobiales bacterium
GCGTGGCGCTCGCGGCATGCGCGCTCACGACGCTGCCCGCCGCGGCGCAAAGCTGGCCGACGCAACGTGTCACGATCGTGGTGCCCTTCGGGGCCGGCAGCGTCACCGACATCCTGGCGCGAATTTTTGCCGAGGACATGGGACGCCACTGGCATCAGCAGGTGATCGTCGAGAACCGCCCTGGCATCGCCGGGACGGGCGCGGTCGCGAAGTCCGCCCCGGACGGTTACACGCTGATGGTGACCTCCAACGGCCACACTGTTGCGAAGCTGGTGAGCAAGGACGCGCAATTCGATCCGGTGAAGGATTTCGCCGGCATCACGCGGCTCGCCTCAGCGCCACTGTTCCTCATCACGCACCCGGACGTTCCGGCCAAGACGGTGAAGGAGGTGATCGCACTGGCCAAGAAGGAGCCGGGCAAGCTCAACTTCTCGTCGCCGGGCTTGGCCAGCACGACGTTCATTGCCGGAGCGTTGTTCCGCAAGGCTGCCAACATCAACATCGTGCACGTCCCGTTCCGCAGCGCGCCGGCTGCGGTGACCGCCGTGATGCGTGGCGACGCGCAGCTTTATTTTGCACCGGTCAATCTGGCGCGCGATCAGTCCAAAGCCGGCAAGGTCCGGGCTATCGCGGCGGCGACCGCCAAGCGCATCCCCGAGATGCCGGATACGCCGACCTTCACCGAGGAGGGTCTGCCGTTCGTTTATGACTCCTGGTTCGGTCTGATGGCGCCGCGCGGCGTGCCAAAGGCGGTTCTGGAGAAGATCTCCAAGGATTGGGCCGCCGCGCTCAAGACGCCGGAGATGCAGGACAAGCTCAAGAAGCAGTTCCTGATCCCGGTAACCGATACCCCGGCTGCGATGGACAAGATCGTCCGCGACGAGACGGCCAGTCTGACCAAGGTGTTCAAGGAGGCGGGTATCTGACGACGGCTGCAGCGTGATCGCTGCTGTCCGATTCGACGACGGACATTTATAAAGGCGGGAGAGAGCGCACATCGGGCGCGCGAGGGGCTGGCTTATGCCGGTCACGCGCGCCCGATGCTTTTGGTCCGGC
>JAFKKQ010000380.1 GCA_017304505.1 Hyphomicrobiales bacterium
GGCATCGGGCCCGTGCTTGAGGCGCAGGACGTGATGGCGGTGCTTGCCAACGACTCCGAGGCGCCTGCGGATCTGCGCGAGAAATCGCTGCGGTTGGCCGCGCATCTGCTCGAATATGATCCGCGGTTGCGCGGCGGACGCGGCTATACGCGCGCGCGCGACTTGCTCGATAGTGGCGCCGCACTCCGGCAGATGCAGGCGATCATCGAGGCCCAGGGCCCGACGACGTGCCGCGCCGACCTTGGTACGCTGACAGCCGACGTGATGGCCCCGCACGATGGCGTCGTCTCCAGCATCGATTGCCTGCGTCTCAACCGCTTGGCGCGAACTGCCGGTGCGCCTATCGACAAGGGTGCAGGCATCAAGATTTTCAAGAAGATCGGCGACCGCGTCGAGCAGGGCGAGCCACTCTACCGCGTTCATGCGTTCGATCAGTCAGAATATGATCTTGCGCTGGCGGCCGCTAAGGACAATACCGGCTACGTCATCGACGGACAGAATCCGCGTGGCGGCGGGATGGCGCAATGAGCCATGCCGCCATCCACAGCCTGCCTTCCTCTGCGCGCGACGCGGCGCGGCTTGCCGGGCAGCTCAATGTGATGATGTATGAGATCGAGGTGCATCGGTTTCCGGACGGAGAGGTGCGCGTGACGGTTGGCCCGGCGGCGACTACGATCATCGTCTATGCCTCGCTTGATCGACCAAATGATAAGCTCGTCGCGCTTCTGTTCGCCGCCGAAGCCCTGCGGCGTGGCGGAGCGCAAAGGCTCGTGCTCATGGCGCCGTATCTGTGCTACATGCGCCAGGACACAGCTTTCCAAAGGGGCGAGGCGATCAGCCAAAAAGTTGTCGGTCGCTTGCTTGCCGGCGCATTTGATAGAGTTGTGACGGTTGACGCGCATCTTCATCGCACCAAGGATATTCGAGAAGTCTTTCCAGGCATCGCGGCGGATAATCTGCCCGCTATGTCGGCGGTTGCGGACGCACTGCGGGCCGGACTCGACCCACGGACGGTCATTATCGGTCCGGATGCTGAGTCCCGACCGTGGGTCAGTGACCTCGCGGGACGGCTTGGGCTGCACTATGTCCTCGCTCAGAAAACCCGAAGGGGCGATTGCTCGGTCGAAATCAAGTTCGAATTCCCCCACGTGCTCTCGGGCCGGCCAGCCTTGGTCGTCGATGATATCGTTTCGTCGGGCGGAACGGTGGAAGCTTGTGCTACTGCGCTCGTGAGAGCAGGCGCCTATCCGATCGATGTCGTCGTCACTCACGCGCTGTTCCCGATGGAATTGTCCGATCAGCTCCTCGCTTCCGGCATTCGCTCCATCCGCTCGACCAGCAGCGTGCCGCATCCGACCAACGCCATCGTTCTTGACAGCCTTTTGGCGGAGGCGTTGCGAGCCGAGATCAACGGTTCATTAGAAAGACCATCATGGGTGTGACTCTTCGTTTCTGCGGAGCGGCCCATACCGTGACCGGATCCTGCTATTTCTTCCAAACCCAATCGGGAATGTTTTTGGTGGATTGCGGTTTGTTCCAAGGCTCCAAGACGTTGAAGGCGCTCAACTACAGCGCCTTTCCTTTCCGTCCGGCCGACATCGATACCGTTTTGCTGACGCATGCGCATATCGATCACAGTGGTCTGCTGCCGAAGCTGGTGCGCGAAGGCTTTCACGGTCGGATCATCGCGACGCGCGGCACCATTGACCTGTGCTCCTTCATGCTGCCGGACGCTGGCAGCATTCAGGAATCGGAAGTCGCCGCTCTTAATCGACGCAACGCCGCGCGTCGGCGCGCTGAAGTAACACCCATCTATACTCAGGCCGATGCCATCGCATCGCTCAATGCGTTTCGCCCTGTCGAGTACGAGACCTGGGTCGACATCGTTCCCGGAGTTCGTGGGCGCTATTGGAATGCAGGCCATCTCCTCGGCTCAGCATCAATCGAGATAGAATTCGCCGATGAAGGCGCCACCGGCCGGCCACTGCGCATCCTTGCCTCTGGCGACATCGGATCCGATTCGAAGCTGTTAGAGTCCAGCGCTGAGGCGCCGGCGGATTTCGACTATGTTATTTCAGAATCGACTTATGGCGCCGTTGATCGGCCTTCCATCACTTCGAAGCTGCGCCGCGAGCATCTCGCCGCCGAAGTTCGGGATGCCAGCGCCGCGAAGGGCGCCCTGGTGATTCCGGCTTTTGCAGTCGAGCGAACCCAAGAATTGCTCGTCGACCTCATTGCTCTGATGGAGCGCGGCGAAGTTCCAACGGCGCCAATCTTCCTCGATTCTCCATTAGCCATTCGCGCTACAGAGATATTCCGGCAACATGCGTCGAGTCTCGATCCGGAAATCGACGTCACTCGGCTTCTGAGTTCGCCGCATCTGCGCTTCACCGAGACAGTGAATGAGAGCAAGGCGATTGCGAAGCTCGCAGGCTTTCACATTGTCATCGCTGGGAGCGGCATGTGTGAAGCAGGTCGGATCAGGCATCATCTCAAGCAGTGGCTATGGAATAGCAATGCTACCGTTTTGCTTGTCGGCTTCCAGGCACAGGGGACACTTGGGCGCTTCCTTGTGGATGGCGCAACCGCCGTACGCATTCAGGGCGAGGAGATCAAGGTCGCGGCACGCATCCGACGTATCGACGACTATTCGGGACATGCCGACGGCCCAGAGCTCGCCCGCTGGATCGCGGCACGCCGTCCCATCCGCAGAGGTTTGTTCCTGGTTCATGGCGAGGAGCCAGCGCTTGACGGCCTTTCAAAGCGCATTGCTAAACGTGCAATTCCCACTGCCCGGATTTTCATCCCGATGCTCGACGACATTTACGAGCTTTCGACGCCGGCACCAACTCCGATCGATGTGAGCCAACGTCGGCGGCTCACACCTGAGACGGTCGTGGCCCTCGATTGGCACAACGACATGTCGCGGCTCATCCTCGATATCAACGACCAGATCGAAGCGGCTGCTGACGACCGTGCGCGCGGTGTTATTATTCGCAGGCTACGGCGTGCGCTGGAGGCGGAGCGGTGAGTGTGCTGCCTCGTGGCTATGAATACATTTGGCCGTCCCGTGCATCTGCGATCGCGGCGTGGCCAGAATTGAAACAGAGACGCCGGCGCGATGATCCACAGCGTTGAGATCGATGATCCGCTTCATGCTGCAGAATGGTGCGACTGCGACTGGCGTCCAGGGCTCATTTGCGCCGCGGCGCAAGGAGATGGTCGTGGCTGCCGTCGTCGCATTCGGCCAAGGGCCTTGGTAAGTCTTGCCATCGCCTAAAGTGGCGATGTTATTCCGTAAGCGTGCATTCCTGACACGCCGGTTGGGCGGCAAAGGCGGTTCAGGGCCCGATTTTTGGAAAGGAACTCGTCAAGCCAACTCATCAAATGTGGGGCTTGCGTTAAGGTTAGATAGGTGGGTCGACTTGCTGACGTAGCCACCTACGCCGCTGCAGCTCAGTAATTAGAGTTGGCTGGACTACACTCTCTGTGCCCGGAAAAGGTTTTAAGAGCCGTTGCGTTTGGGCAGAATTCGTGCATGTTCGTGGTCGCTGTCCCAGCGGTAAGCTCGCGCTCGCATCGCCTTTTCTCCTCGCAGGTGATACACAATCTCTGCAGATCCCATGTCAGATGTTGGTCAATTTCACTGAGCGCCGTGGGATCGACTTTCAACGCTATGAGCATCTTTTTTAGCAGATCGGCGGCTCCAGGACCGTTCATCGCCAACGCTCGCAAATCAGCGGGTGTCATCCCCATGTCGTTTGCTATTGCCTTGACCTCATCGGGGCCGCAATTCGCAAATTCATTATTCAATCCGGTTGTATAGCGGTAGTTCTTGATCCACCCGACAATAGCGCTGGTCACGAAATGAACAGCCGGGTAGGTGGGCACAGTACGGTCAGCCATGGCGATCTCCTTCGTGACAACGTTGAGATTTTGCCTCGCACTGGCCGGATCACATTGATTTGGGTCAATGTTCTCGTTCTCGGAGTCATTAAAAGTAAATTATGGGAGTGTTTCACATGGCCCGCCGAATATTCGATGCGCTGCGGAGCACGGTTACCAAGCGCCGTGGCGATCCGGGATTTACTTGCGGAGATTGCGAACGATCGAATCGCTGCGGCCGTCCGCCAACTGCGAACTGTCCAGTCATGCTTGGGCAGATTGCACGAGATCCTACAGGGTACCGAAGACGCATGAAGGCGCGAACAAACTTTCTCAAATCTGGTTATTGGACCTAAGGTGTTTGGTCGGACGCAAACAACGGTGCCAGCCACACGAGCCGGAACAAATCTTGGACTGGATGACGCCAGATCGCCAGGAATTTCATTCCGGTGCTGGCCGGCGTCTGAGCCCTGTGGTGCAGCCCGTGTTGCGCGATCGTCGACGCACTGGTGTTCATGCTGCCGCGCGCCGCTGTGCGAACCGTGACCTAGTGCCGTCGATCCGCAACCAGGATCAATGATGGGAAGATTCGATCATGAGTGATTCCGTAGTCCCAGCCGTCAAGGCCGGAAGACCATCCGGACGGACGGCGGGTTTTTCTATCTCGCTGCGCAAGCCCGCAGTACGCTATGCTTTGGCTGCGGTGGGTTTGGTTGCTGCCATCGCCGCCGCGGTCTTTATCTATAGCAACCGTCCAATCAATGTTCAGGTCGCAACGGTCGAGCAAAATGTTCCGATCCGGGTGTTCGGCCTCGGAACAACTGAAGCGCGTGTCCTCTCGAAGATAGGGTTCGAGGTCGGCGCCACGCTGGCCGAACTTCACGCCGATCATGGCGACCGTGTTGGCAAGGGGCAAGTGCTGGCTCGACTTTCGACCGGAGAGCAGGACGCTAAAGTTGCTAAAGCGCGCGCCGCGTTGCTGATCGCGGGTGTCAATATCGCGAAGAGTGCTGCGAATCTGGAGAAGGCGCGCGCGGTGTTTATCCAGAAGCAGGAGACCAACCGGCGCAAGCAGGCGCTGGCCGGCCGTGACGTCGTCTCCCAACAGGCGGCGGAAGAGGCAATTCGTGACGAGGCGGTAGCTAAGGCGGATGTCGATGTGGCCGAGAGCGAGGTTGAAAGCGTCAAGGCGCAATTGACCGATACCCGCGCTCAGCTTCAGTACGAGGAGACTATGCTGCGGCACCGAACGCTTGTCGCGCCCTTCGATGCGGTCGTTGTCGAGCGCCACAAAGAACTGGGTTCGGTGATTAAGGCCGGCGACCCGATCTTCACCCTCATTGCGGTCGGCAGCTATTGGGGCCTTGCCCACGTCGACGAGGCGCGTGCCGGCTTCATTGAGGAAGGACAGCCGGTCGAAGCGCGCCTGCGCTCCCGCCCGCTTGAATCCTTCACCGGCCGCGTGGTCCGTATTGGGCTCGAAAGCGATCGCGTCACCGAGGAGCGGCGCGTCTATCTCAGAGGTGAGAATCCACCGGCCCGTGTTTATCTTGGCGAGCAGGTGGAGTTCTGGATTACGGTAGCGAACCTCGACAAGGCGCTGCTGGTGCCGTCAGCCGCGGTGCATGGCTATGACGGCCGGCAGGGTACGGTATGGACGGTCGAAGAGGGGCGTTTGCGGCGGCGCCTAGTTCAATTCCGCCATCGCACCGAGGATGCGCGCCTTGAGATTGTCGGCGGCCTTCCCGAGAACGCCCGCGTTGTCACCCAACTGGAGAGCGGGCTGCTTGAAGGTCGCGCCGCGCGCGTGGCCAAGGCGATGTCCAAATGAACCTTGCCTATCGCGATATCCGACACAATCTCGGCCGCTTCCTACTGACCTGCCTGGGGCTCGGATTGCTGCTCGGCGTCGTGCTGGCGATGATCGGTATTTATCGCGGCCTCGTCGCTGATGCCTTGACGATTGCCCGAGCGCCGGCCGTCGATCTGTGGGTGGTTGAGGCCAATAGTCGCGGTCCTTTCGCCGAGGCCTCGCGGATTCCGGGTGACATCCGCGAGGCGGTGGCGCGTATCGCCGACGTGACGGCCGCCGGCAGCATCACCTATCAGACCGTCGAGGCTGAGCACCAGGGCGGCAAACTGCGACTTTACGTTATCGGCTACGAGCTGACGCGCCCCGGAGGTCCGCCAGAGATCGCGGAGGGGCGCGAGATCGCCCGCAGTCACTATGAGATGGTCGCCGACCGCTCATCCGGATTGACCCTGGGCGAGCGAATCCAGCTCGGACGTAAAACGTTCACAGTCGTGGGCCTGACCCAGCATCAGGTCAACTCCGGCGGCGATCCTGCCGTCTACATCACCCTGTCCGATGCACAGAAGCTACAGTTCGACCTCGCGCCGCCGGCGGCGCGGGTACAACTTGCCCGCGGCACTGGCGGTGCCAACCTCGATACCGTCAATGCGGTGGTCGCTAGGCTGCACCCGAATGCTTCCGCCAGTGCCACGGCCGCCACGATCCGCCGCTGGAAGCATCTGGCGGCGATCACACAGGAGGAGCAGGAACTCATCCTCTCTCGC
>JAFKKQ010000381.1 GCA_017304505.1 Hyphomicrobiales bacterium
GCCTGACGGAAATGGCGGCCGATGAGCTATGGGACCTGCATCAAAGCATCGTAGCCATTCTGGCGTCGAAACTAGAAACTCAGAAAAGCGAACTCGATAAGCGGCTGGCCCGGCTGCACGCAAATGCCGTGCTGGACCAGGTGGTCGAACCAGCGCGCCGTCCATATCCAGCGGTGACACCGAAGTTTCGCAATCCGGCTCAGCCGGACCAGACCTGGAGCGGCCGGGGGAAGCGGCCGCGCTGGGTGACGGAGCTATTGAATGCAGGAATGAGCATTCGCGATTTTCAGATTAGCGAAGTGACTACCTCGCAAATTTAGCCGATCTACGTCAAATAGGCGTGAGAACGTTGCAATGACGCAAAATCGCTGGGAAGAATTGGAAGAAATTAAATTAGAGCTTGCCGCGCTATCGGTGCAGTTGGACGCGTTGGCCGCTCGAACAAACAGCCACTTCCTCGTGCCGTCTGATAGA
This sequence comes from Hyphomicrobiales bacterium, assembly GCA_017304505.1. Taxonomy (GTDB): domain Bacteria; phylum Pseudomonadota; class Alphaproteobacteria; order Rhizobiales; family Xanthobacteraceae; genus Z2-YC6860. The sequence goes on from JAFKKQ010000381.1 coordinate 475, forward strand.
CCTGCCGAGAACGTCGACCAGAGTTTTGCCTTGCGGGCTGTCCTCGCCATGAGGCACTCCGACAAGAGGCAGGATGAATATTGAAGCTTCTGGAATGGCGCGCGTCTGTCAGTTAAGTCGTGGGCGGGAAGTGCTGTTGTAGATGCCCGCATGAGGGCCAATCGAAGATGCCGTGCGCCGCAGCGGCGCCCAGCCGCGCGGGCTCGACGGCAAAGGTCAGCTCGGACAATTCGCCCGATCGCAGCGACGGCAGCCGCTCGACGGCGGCGATGAAGCGTTCCTGCTCGGTCGGGGCGATCACGCCTTCCGCCAGCGCGCGGAATTTTCGGATGTAGTCCGGCCGCGTGAAGGGGCGGGCGCCCGAAGGGTGCGCATCCGCGACCGCGATCTCGTCGCTGATGACGGCGCCGCCCTTCAGCGTGACCACGACGCGGCCGCCAAAGGCCTTTTGTCCGGGATCTTGGCTATGATAGCGCCGGGTCCATTCGGGGTCCTCGACGGTGGAAATCTTGCGCCAGAGTTCGACCGCCCCTGGGCGGCCGGCGCGCTCCGGCGCGTAGGACTTCTCGTGATGCCAGCTGCCATCCTCCAGCGCGACCGCGAAGATGTACATGATGGAATGGTCGAGCGTCTCGCGGCTGGCCGCAGGGTCCATCTTCTGCGGATCGTTGGCGCCGGTGCCGATCACATAATGGGTGTGATGGCTGGTGTGGATGACGATGCTCCTGACCCTCGTGAGATCGCCGATCTTCGGCCCCATGCGGCGCGCGAGATCGATCAGCGCCTGGCTCTGATATTCGGCCGAATGTTCCTTGGTGTAGGTGTCGAGGATGGCGCGCTTGGGCTCGCCTTTCTCCGGCAGCGGCACCTGATATTCCGCCTTCGGTCCGCTGAGCAGATAGGCAATGAAGCCGTCCTCGCCCTCCCACGCCGGCGACGGCGCACCCTCGCCTCGCATGACGCGATCCACCGCCTCGATCGCCATCTTGCCGGCGAAGGCCGGCGCGTAGGCTTTCCAGCTCGAAATCTCGCCCTTGCGTGACTGCCGCGTCGTGGTGGTCACGTGCAGCGCGTTCTGCACCGCCTGATAGATCGTCTCGGTCGGCAGGCCGAGCGCCGTGCCGATGCCGGCCGCGGCCGATGGCCCAAGGTGGGCGATGTGGTCGATCTTGTGCTCGTGCAGGCAGATGCCCTTCACCAGATCGACCTGGATCTCGTAGCCGGTGGCGATGCCGCGGACGAGCGCCGCGCCGTCAAGCCCGCAATGCTGCGCCACCGCCAGCACCGGCGGGATATTGTCGCCGGGGTGGGAGTATTCGGCGGCCAGGAACGTATCGTGGAAGTCCAGCTCGCGGACGGCGACGCCGTTGGCCCAGGCGGCCCATTCCGGCGAGACGCGGCGCTCCTGCGGCAGGCCGAACACCGTCGCGCCGGGCTTGAACGGATGCGCTTCGGCCTGGGCGCGGGCGCTCGCCACCGGCCGCCGCGCCAGAGAGGCCGCCGCGACGGAGGCATTGTCGATGACGCGGTTGCCGATCATTTCGACAACCTCCGCCTCCACCTGCACCGGATCGGCGGCCACCTCGGCGATTTTCCACGCAAGCTGCCCGGCACGCGGCAGGTTTTCGGCAGATTTATGGGTGCGGACGGAATGCAGCTTCACGGCGGGGGGTCCTCCGGGGGCTCTCGGCCACCTTGTTTCACAATATTCACAGCGGTGTGAGCCCGTAAAGGCCGGTAACCGCAACGTCTTGCAAGGCGAATCGCGCCGGCGCCGCCGGTCCGAATGGAGCCCTTGCTGTTGATATCGTGGATAGCCCCTCGCGCCGGTCCCGTGTGGCGCTAGGCTGCTCGCGGGGTCGGTGGTGAGTCGCGTCCAGACGGCCGATCCGAGGCTTCCGAACACCCTTTCTGGGATCTTTCAAGCACGGTTCCGGGTTGAAATCCGGCCCCCGAATCACCTCCCAGGAGGCGGCGGGTCCGGGCGCCAGAGGCCGCGAAAGCTATCCCCGGAAAACCCAGGCGGGGTGCGGAGAAGCACACTGTAGCTTGACACAAAAGTCGAATTATATACTAAATGTGGTGGTTACGGTCCCTCGCATCGCAAGATCGAGGGCTAAGAGGGAAGCCGGTGCGGCGCGTGTCCGAGTGACGGATTTGCCAACGCCGGAGCTGTCCCCGCATCTGTAAGCGGCGAGCCGAGTCCATATCTGTATTGCCGGGACCGCCAGGTCGCGGCGCGTGGGGGACGGAAGCATAGACCCGTGAGCCAGAAGCCCTGCCGTGACACCACGAACGTTCCCTGGGCGGGGTATCCCGGCGGTTCGCTTGACATGATCGCGGCACGCGGCGCCCGATCCTGGCATGCGAAACCGCCCGGCCTCTGCTCGCAACAAATGGGCCTGAGCCGATGTCACTCACAATCCAAACCGCACATCCCACGCGCGTCGTGCTTCCTTCATCGGCAACGGCCGTGAAACCGCCCAGCGAGCCGTCATATCAGGTCATCCGCCGCAACGGCTCCGTCACCCCGTTCGAGGCTTCGAAGATCGCCGTGGCGCTGACCAAGGCGTTCCTCGCCGTCGAGGGCAACAGCGCCGCGACCTCCCGGCGCGTCCATGACATTGTCGAGGGCCTGACCGAGCAGATCGTCGCCAGCCTGACCCGCCGCGCCGACACCGGCCGCACTTTCCATATCGAGGATATCCAGGACCAGGTCGAACTGGCGCTGATGCGCAGCGAGCACCACAAGGTCGCGCGCGCCTACGTGCTTTACCGCGAGGAACGGACGCGCGAACGGGCCAAGCAACAGGCCAAGACCGGCCCTAAGAGCAAGGCCGCGACCGCGGCACCGGCGCTGCGGATGAAGACCGCGGACGGATCGCTTATCCCGCTCGATTCCGCGCGCCTTGACGCCGTCGTCGAGGAGGCTTGCGCCGGCCTGTCCGGCGTATCCACCGAGGCGGTCCTCGCCGAGGCCCACCGCAATCTCTACGACGGCATCAGCCAGGACGAGTTGGCGCTGGCCCCGATCCTGGCCGCGCGCACGCTGGTCGAGACCGAGCCGGATTATTCCAAGGTCAGCGCACGCCTCCTCCTCGACAAGCTGCGCGGCGAGGCCCTGAGCTTCGTCAACGGCCGCCCGGATCAGGCGACGCAGCAGGAGATGACCGAGCGCTATGCCGAGTACTTCCACGCCTATGTGAAGACCGGCATCGCCAACGAGCTGCTCGATCCCGAAATCGGCCGGTTCGACCTCAAGCGGCTGGCGGCGGCGTTGAAGCCCGAGCGCGACCTGCAGTTCGACTACCTCGGCTTCCAGACCCTTTACGACCGCTACTTCCTGCACGCCGACGGCACGCGCTTCGAGCTGCCGCAGGCGTTCTTCATGCGCGTCGCCTGCGGCCTCGCGCTTCGCGAGATCGACCGCGAGGGCAAGGCCATCGAATTCTACAATCTCCTGTCGTCGTTCGACTTCATGGCTTCGACGCCGACGCTGTTCAACGCCGGCACGCCGCGCTCGCAGCTTTCGTCGTGCTTCCTCACCACCGTGCCTGACGACCTCGACGGCATCTTCAAGTCGATCAAGGACAACGCGCTCTTGTCGAAATATGCCGGCGGACTCGGCAACGACTGGACCCGCGTGCGCGGACTGGGCGCCCACATCAAGGGCACCAACGGCGAAAGCCAGGGTGTGGTGCCGTTCCTGAAGGTGGCCAACGACACCGCCATCGCCGTCAACCAGGGCGGCAAGCGCAAAGGCGCGGTCTGCGCCTATCTCGAGACGTGGCACATCGACATCGAGGAGTTCCTCGACCTTCGCAAGAACACCGGCGACGACCGCCGCCGCACCCACGACATGAACACGGCGAACTGGGTGCCGGACCTGTTCATGCAGCGGGTCGCGGAAGACGGCGTGTGGACGCTGTTCTCGCCCGACGAGACGCCCGACCTGCACGACCTGACCGGCAAGGCCTTCGCCGAACGCTACGCACACTATGAGGCGAAGGCCGCGCGCGGCGAAATGCGCGTGTCCAAGCAGTTGCGCGCCGTCGACCTGTGGCGGCGCATGCTGACCATGCTGTTCGAGACGGGGCATCCGTGGATCACGTTCAAGGACCCGTGCAATCTGCGCTCGCCGCAACAGCACTGCGGCGTCGTGCACTCCTCGAACCTGTGCACCGAGATCACGCTCAACACCTCGAACACCGAAGTCGCGGTGTGCAATCTCGGCTCGGTCAACCTCGTCAATCACCTGCGCGACGGCAAGCTCGACCACGAGCATCTGGCCCGCACGGTGACGGCGGCGATGCGCATGCTCGACAACGTGCTCGACGTCAACTTCTACACCATCCCCGAGGCCCGCAGCTCCAACCTGCGGCACCGCCCCGTCGGCCTCGGCGTCATGGGTTTCCAGGACGCGCTCAACATCCTGCGCCTGCCCTACGCCTCGGAAGGCGCGGTGGCGTTCGCCGACGAGAGCATGGAGGCGATCTCGTACTGGGCGATTTCCGGCTCGGTCGATCTCGCCGCCGAGCGCGGCCGCTATCCCTCGTATGAAGGCTCGCTGTGGTCGAAGGGCATCCTGCCGCTCGACTCCATCAAGCTCGTCGACGAGGCGCGCGGCGCGCCGGTCGATCTCGACCGTTCCAGCCGCCTCGACTGGGGCGCGCTGCGCGAGCGTGTGATGACGGTCGGCATGCGCAACTCCAACACGATGGCGATCGCGCCGACGGCGACGATCTCCAACATCTGCGGCGTGTCGCAGTCGATCGAGCCCGCCTATCAGAACCTCTACGTCAAATCCAACATGTCCGGCGACTTCACCGTGGTGAACGCGCACCTCGTGCGCGACCTGAAGGCGCGCGGGCTGTGGGACGAGGTGATGATCTCGGACCTCAAGTACTTCGACGGCAGCGTCGGCAAGATCGACCGCGTGCCCGACGACCTCAAGGCGATCTATGCGACCGCCTTCGAAATCGACACCGCGTGGCTGATCGAGGCGGCTTCGCGCCGGCAGAAATGGATCGACCAGTCGCAATCGCTGAACCTGTACATCGCCAATCCGAGCGGCAAGAAGCTCGATGCACTGTACCGGCTGGCGTGGAACCGGGGCCTCAAGACCACCTACTACCTGCGCTCGCGGTCGGCGACCCACGTCGAGAAATCGACGCTGAAGGGCACCGACGGCAAGCTCAATGCGGTCTCGGCCTCCGTGCCGTCCGCGGCGGCCGCCGCTCCCGCCAATGGCCATACGAACGGTCACGCGAACGGCAATGCCAACGGCGAAGCCTGGGGCAAGGCCTGCTTGATCGACGACCCCACCTGTGAAGCCTGCCAGTGAGCAGCCCTAAAACAGTTCAATAAAAAGGAGAACCATCATCATGCTCGACTGGTCGGACACCACCGCCGCTCCGGCACGCACACCCACCCATCCCGCGGTTGCCGCCGACAACACTCCGCCGGCGGACTCGACGGGCCTCGGCACGATCGATCGCTCCGGCGCGCGCGTGTCGGTCGACGACAAGGCGATGATCAATTGCCGTGCCGACGTGAATCAGCTTCTGCCGCTGAAGTACCGCTGGGCGTGGGAGAAGTATTTGTCCGGCTGCAACAACCACTGGATGCCGACCGAAATCTCGATGCAGGCCGACATCGCGCTGTGGAAGTCGAAGGACGGCCTGACCGAGGACGAGCGGCGCTCCATCAAGCGCAACCTCGGCTTCTTCGCCACGTCGGAGAGCCTGGTCGCCAACAACATCGTGCTGGCGATCTACCGCCACCTGACCAACCCCGAATGCCGGCAGTATCTGCTGCGCCAGGCGTTCGAGGAGGCGGTGCACACCCACACCTTCCAGTACATCGTGGAAAGCCTCGGCCTCGACGAGGGCGAGCTGTTCAACATGTACCGCGAGGTGCCTTCGATCACCGACAAGGCAGCCTGGGCGCTCAAGCACACCAA
>JAFKKQ010000382.1 GCA_017304505.1 Hyphomicrobiales bacterium
GCTGCTGACCGACGTTCCGGGTGTGCTCGACAAGTCGAAACAGCTCATCAAGGAAATGTCGGCGGCGGACGTGCGCCGCCTGATCGCCGACGGCACCATCTCCGGCGGCATGATCCCCAAGGTCGAAACCTGTCTTTATGCGTTGGAAAAGGGAGTCGAGGGCGTGGTCATCCTCGACGGCCGGGTGCCGCACACCGTCCTGCTCGAACTGTTCACCGACCACGGCGCCGGCACGCTGATCCATCGCTGACATCATGGAACCTCGAAGCCGGCTGACCGCGCTCGGCCCGGGCATCCTCGCGGCAACGTCGTTCGCGCTCTCCGACTCGTTCAGCAAGGTCGTCTTGAACGCCGGGTCGGACGTTCTGACGCTGTCGACCTTCCGCAGCCTGTTCAGTCTCGTGGTGTTTTGGGCATGGCTGCGGCTCCGCCCGCCCGCCGTTGCGCACACGCCGCGGCAGCGCTGGATTTCGCTCGGCATCGGCGTGCTGTTTGCCGGCATCGTGTTCGGCCTGTTCAAGGCGATCGAGCTCGTCGGGGCTCAACCCGGCGCGATCGCGCTGGGCGGACTCTCGTTCGCACTGGGCGCCGCCGTCCTGCGCACGGCGCTGATGCTCGCCACACGCGCGATGCTGCAGGGCGCGGACGCGCTGCTGATCTCGTGGTATTCGATCGTCTCGTCGACAGCCGTGTTCGCCGGCGCGTCGCTGGTGACTTGGAACTGGAATTCGCCGCAAGGCGCCTATGGCTGGTTCGCGCTCGTGCTCGTCGGCGTCATGGTGACGATCGCCGTGATCACGCTGTTCGAATCGATCCATCGCATCGGAGCGTTTCGCAGCGCCCTGATCATGAACCTTGAGCCGCTGCTGGCAACGGCGATCAGCGCGCCTCTGCTCGGCGAAATCATCACGCCGCTGCAGGCCCTCGGCGGCGCCGTCATGCTGGGTGCGCTGGTGGCGTTTCAACTGCGGCGCTGACGCAACCCGTCGGCGCGCGTGCAGTCTCAGGACTGTTGCGGCACCGCAGGAGCCGGAGCCTCCGGCGGCCTCACGATCGGAGCCTTGTGGCCTTGCAGCGGCAACGGCTGGTCGCCCAGGATCGCCTCGGCGATCACCTTGCGCGCGGTGTCGAGATTCACCCCATGACGCTTCATCAGATCCGAGGTGTCGGCGACGATCGCGTCGATATCCTGCTTGATCTTCAGCGTCTTGTAGTGATCCTCCTGCTGGAGGCCCATGCTCGCGCCGACAATCTCCAGCACGTTGACGATCTTGAACGGCCAGTCGCGTTCGTGCGCGCAGAACTCGCGATGGTCGGAGTGGTAGACCGTCACCAGCGCATCGACACCGGCGGCACGCGCCGCCTCAAGCTCGCGAAGATGCATGTCGCGCTTGAACGCCGGCAGCGTCGCGAGGTTGTTGCTCTGCAAGCCGATGGCCGGCACATCGAGACGAACGACCTGAACGCCGGGCACGGCGAGCAGCAGTTCCTCGGCCGCCTCCGCCACGCCGGGCACGCCCGGATGACGATGCAGCGCAACCTTCATGGCGACGCGCTCGCGCAGGAACGGCCGGATCGACTCCATATTGCGATGCAGGAACCGCATGAACGGCGTCATGTCGAACGGCTTCTCGCCGGTCGCACGCTCGAACGTCGGCAGCATGTTCTCGGTGAATTGCACGAAGCAGCTCGGGCACCAGGCCAGCACCTCGCCGGTCTTCGACTGCGCGAGCTTGTTGATGGTGTTGCTGGCGAAGCGCGACGACGTCTCGGTGTCGCCGGTGCGCAACTGCACCACGCCGCAGCAATGGGACGGGCCGCCCATCACCTTATAGCTCGTGCCGATCACATCCATGATGTCGAGGCACAGCAGCGCGATGTGCGGCGTCTTGAGCACGTTGCAGCCGGTGTAGAACACCACATCGGGAAGCTCGGCGTTTTCCGGCTCGGGCTTGCTGGGTGGCTTCTGTCCCAGCCGCTCCAGGATGTCGCTGGTCAACTGCAGCTTCGACAGCGTGCCGACGTTCTCGCTGACCTTGCGGAAATCCTGGACTCCCTTCTTGCGGCGCTCCTGCGGATCGTTGTTGCGCGCCATCGCGAGCCGCGCCATCGCCAGCAGAAAGCGCGGGTTGACACCGTAGTCGCACGCCTTGATGCAATCGCCGCTCAGCATGCAGACCTTGGCCCACTTCTCCGACGCTTCGGGACCACGGCCGAACCGCAGGATGTCGAGCACGCCGGAAACGACCGCCTCCGGTTCCGTATCGGCAAAACCGCCCGGCCCAACGGTCGGGCAGGCTCTGACACAAGCACCGCATTTGGTGCAGGCGTCGAGCATATCGTCAACGCGACTCGTGAGAGCGTCTTCAAATCCGATCGTTTCCATGTAAGTAGAATACATCAAATCAAGGATGGTTGCGAGTAGCCTTTCGTCGTTGTGAAGTCTCGCAAATCCAGCGCGCCGCATGCTGTTTGCGGTGCAACACACCCACCGCACCGCAGATACCAGCCGGCAGATACCAGCCGGCGCGTCCGCGATGTTCACGAGCGGTTTTCGGGAATCTCCGCGGGAATTTTGGCAAGCTCGAATTCGAAGCTCGTCTGCAAGTCCTCGACCTGTTCGCGCGACAGCCACATCGCCGACCACCCAAGTCCCGGATGCTGCATCGCAAAAGCTATCGCCGCGCGATCGAGCGCAGCCTTCACGCTCCACAGCAGATTATCGCTGTGATGCAGTTGCGCCGGATCGTCCGGCGGCTCGGCGGGATGGATCGGTATCATCTGCGCCCGCGCCGCGGCCAGATCGCGAATCAATGCATCGACGGCGTCGGCCGGCAACTCCACCGATGAACCGTCGATAATGCACGTCAGCCGCGCGCCGTCGGGCGCGAGCTGCAACTGGACCGGCTGCATGGAGGCACTCCACTCAAGATGAGACGTAGCGGCGTTCAAGGCACCGCAACCTGATGCCGCAATTCGATTTCCCGGCCGGATCGCGACGACTCGATGGCGGCGAGACATACCTCGAGATTGGCGAGCCCCCATCGGCCATCGTGAATCGGCTTGGCGCGACCGGCAATAACAGCGGCGAATTCGTCCAGCACCAGGTCGCGCGGGCTTCGGTCGGTCGGCACCGCGATCTCCTCGCGGCCCGCCTCCGAGTAGACATAAAGCCCGTCCGGCGATTGCCGGATGGCGCCGCGCTCGCAACTGACGAGCGTCAGGCCGAAGTGCGGCTGATGCGGCGCGTTCGCCGGAATGGCGTTGACGGCGCGCTTGCGCTTGGCTGCAAGTTCCTCGGCCGGCGACAGCCCGGCGGATGCACGGCGCACCGGAACGCGCTTGGAGAGCGGCTCGACAAAACCCCATTCGGTGACGTCGGCTACCAGCTCCATTGTCGAGAAATAGCCATAACCGTTGTAGACGGCGGTCGCGGCGGCGCCGTCCTCGAATTGCAGCGCGACGACATGGGCGCCGATAGACGATCGCTCCGGGTCCCAGTCGAACGTCGTGGCGCGCACGCTGCGCACCAGCCCGCCGCCGAGCAACCGCAGAATATCAAACTGATGCGAACCCTGCCGAAAGGTCACGCCACCGCCCTGCCCAACATCCAACTCATCGGGGCGGCGCGGGCGATAGATCCAGTCGGTAAAATTCCAGGTGTTGATCATGCGCACACGGCCGAGCCGACCCGAGCCGACGATGTCGCGCATCGCCTGGATCGGACGGTCGTAACTGTGCGAATGGCCGCACAACAGAACGACGCCCGCCCTCGCCGCATCCGCCACCATCTGCTGCCCTTGTTCGAGTCGGATCGCCATCGGCTTCTCGGTCAGGACGTGCTTCCTGGCCGCGAAGGCGAGCGCGGCGTGTTGCGGATGCAACTCGGTGGGCGTTGCGATGTAAACGGCGTCGATGCCACCGTCCGCCAGCATCGACGGCAGATCGGCAAAGCCCGGCACGCCGCACTCGCGGGCAACGGCCTCGCGCGTCTGCGTCACAGGCTCGGCGATGGCGGCAAGCCGAAACACGTCATGGCCGCGAATGGCAGGCAAAAACGCCCGGCCGGCGGCCCCGATTCCCGCCACTCCGATTCGAATCGTATTCGCCATTTCGGCGCAACCCTCCGCCGCTGGCCACGCCAGCAGACCCAGAGTAAACTCAACGCGGTAGCCTGAACAGGAGATCACGCCATGCTCACGGCGGAGCAAAACGAGTTGCTCACCCGCGTCGGCCCTGGGACGCCGTGCGGCGCGATGATGCGCCGCTACTGGCATCCGATCGCAGCGGCATCCGAGCTTGACGGCCGGAAGTGGAACAAGCGCGTGCGGCTTCTCGGCGAAGACCTCGTGCTGTTCCGCGACAGGCAGGGGCGGTTCGGCCTCATCACCGAGCAGTGCCCTCACCGGCGCGCCTCGCTCGCCTACGGCATCCCGACCGAGGACGGCATCCGCTGCCCCTATCACGGCTGGGAGTTCGGCCATTCGGGTCAGTGCCTCGCACAGCCGAACGAGCCGGAAAAAAGCGCGTTCCGCCACAAGATCAAGACGCCGGCCTATGCGGTCGAGGAAATGGGCGGACTGTTCTGGGCCTATATGGGCCCGGCGGAAAGCAAGCCGCTGCTGCCGCGCATCGACGGCTTCGTGACCGATGGCACCATCCGCATGCTCGGCCGCACGCTGGTGCCCGCAAACTGGCTGCAGATCATGGAGAACTCGCTCGACCCGATCCACACCGAATGGCTGCACGGGCACACCTACGAGTTCATCAAGGAGCAGCAGGGCCAGGGTCACAAGGTTGCGATCAGCGCGCGCCACGAGAAGATCGCGTTCCGCGAATTCGAGCATGGCATCACCAAGCATCGCCTGCTCGCCGGCCACTCCGAGGATTCCGACGACTGGAAGGTCGGCCACCCGGTGGTGTTCCCCAACATCCTGTCGGTCGGCAACGGCGACGAGACGTCGCGCTACTACGCCTTCCAGATCCGGGTACCGGTGGACGACACCCACACGATGCATCTCTGGTACACGGCCTACGTGCCGCCGAAGGACGAAGCGGTGCCGCAGCACCTGCTCGACAAGGTTCATGTCTATGACGTGCCGCTCTACGACGAGCACGGCGAATTCATCATGGACAACATCGACGGTCAGGACTTGGCGATGTGGGTGACGCAAGGCGCCATCGCCGACCGCACGCAGGAGAACCTCGGTGCTTCCGACAACGGCGTGGCGCTCTATCGCCGCGTGCTCCGCCGCGAGATCAAGAAGGTCGAGGAAGGCGTCGATCCGATGTTCACCTTCCGCGACCCGGCGAAAAACCAGCGCATTGATTTGCCCAACGAGCGCAAGAAACACCACAACAGCGAGGGCATCCGAAGCTGGATCATGCGCACGCACGCGGCCTATTCGCCGATCGCCGAGGACGTGATCCGCATTTTCGACAAGCACAAACCGGCGCCGACGCCGCTGCGCGCGGTGAGTTAGGCGCGGGCATCATGGGCGACACATCGAATATCCCCGAAAGCATTCGGCTGGCCGCCGAGCAGCATGGGCTCGGACGCGCGCTGGACTTATTTCCCGAAATCGTGAAAGCCGCGGCCGAGCGTGGCCTCAAGCCGCTCGGCAACCATCGGGACGTTTCGTCGCTGATGGCGCCCGCGCCCATCTTCAATCCCGCCCGTTTCGATCACCACAAATGACCGATCTCGCTTATCTCTCCGTCTCCAAAGGCGCGGCGCTGCTGCGCGCGAAAAAGCTCTCGCCGGTGGAGTGGACCAAGGCGCTGCTCGATCGCATTGCCGCGGTCGACGCTCACATCAACGCCTTCCTCGTCGTCACCGCCGACGCGGCACTGGCGCAAGCGAGAACCGCCGAGGCCGAGATCGCCAAGGGCGAGTGGCGCGGACCGATGCACGGCGTGCCCTACGCGGCGAAAGATATTTTCGACGTCGCTGGGCTGGCGACCACCTGCCACTCCAAGCTGCGCAAGAACTATCGCGCGGCCGCCGACGCCTTTGTCATCGCTAGGCTGCATCAGGCCGGCGCAGTGCTGCTCGGCAAGACGGCGCTGCATGAGTTCGCGACCGGCGGACCGGCGTTCGACCTGCCGTGGCCGCCTGCGCGCAATCCCTGGGATCGCGACCTGCATCCGGGCGGCTCGTCGAGCGGTTCGGGCGCGGCGCTCGCGGCCGGCCTCGCACCGGCGGCACTCGGCACCGACACCGGCGGTTCAGTGCGCAATCCCGCAACGTGTTGTGGCGTCATCGGCCTTAAACCGACTTACGGCGCGATCAGCCTTGGCGGCGTTTTTCCGCTCACGCATTCGCTCGACCATGTCGGCCCGATGACCCGCACGGTCGAGGACAATGCCATCCTGTTCCACGCCATCGCCGGCCACGACCCCGCCGATCCGACCGGCGCCGCGCACGCGACGCCGGATTGCCTGACGGATTTGAAGGCGGGACTCAACGGACTGCGCATTGGCCTGATCGAACACTTCTATAAAGAGGATGCAGCAGCCGATCCCGAACAGGTGCGCGCCATCGAACAGGCGGTCGCCGTGCTGCGGGAGTTGGGCGCCAGCGTGAAAACCATCCGCCTGTCACCGCTGTCGCTGTGGACCGACTGCAACCGCACCATCCACCAGGCGGAGTCCTACGCCATCCATGAACGCGACGTGCAGGAGCGGCCGGAGGACTACGCGGAACTGACCCGCAAGCGGCTGCTGCCGGGCGCATTCGTCTCGGCGGCGAAGTACATCAGGGCGCAGCAACTGCGCGCGGCACTGTGCCGCGAATTCTCCGATGCCATGCGCGACCTCGACGCC
>JAFKKQ010000383.1 GCA_017304505.1 Hyphomicrobiales bacterium
GATCCGATGACCGGCGTAACCAATGTGCGCAGCGCCGTCCTGCTGGCACTCTGGGATACATTCGAGCGCGAGGGCGTCGCCATCCCCAAGCCCGGCGCGGCACACATCGTTCTCGAGCGAGCGACCTGACCGGCTGTTCAATCGGCCTTGCAGGCCACCGTCTTGCCTCCGCGCCTGAGCCGAGCGTCCCGCCCCTTGATCCGCAACGTGATGCCGCCTTTGGAATAGCGCGATCCGGAAGCCGCGAGCCGCTTCGGCAGTTGGAGCGATTTGCCGTCGAGTTGCAGAAAAGCGGCGCGCGTATCAGGAAACAGCGCCGCCTCGAACTGCGCACCGCCGGTGCAGGTGAAATGAAGAAAGGTCTGCGCCGAAGCCGTCCCGGCGATCCCGGTTGCGCCGAGCACCAGAACGGCCAGCATCCGATTGCATAGAGTGTGCGTCTTCATGGCATCACGCTGCTTTGCGGCCGGTCAGGAATTGACCCATGCGATCCAACGCCTTGACGATGTTCTCGGTCGAATTGGCGTATGACAGCCGCAGATAACCTTCGCCCAGAATACCGAAGTCGGGCCCGCCGATGGNCGGGCCCGCCGATGGTGGCAACGCCAACGTCATCGAGCAACGCCGTCGCCAACTCTTTCGCCTTCCAGCCGGTGCGCTTGATGTTCGGGAAGGCATAGAACGCGCCCTTGGGCACCGCGCAGGATACTCCGGGCAGCTTATTGAGTCCTTCGACCACGACCTTCCGACGGTCATCGAACTCGGCGACCATCTTATGGACTTCATCCTGCGGGCCGGTGAGCGCCGCAAGCCCGGCGTATTGCGCGGGAGCGTTGACGCAGGAGTACAGATTGACGGCAAGCTTGCGCGTATAATCGTAGAGCTTACCGGGCCATACGGCATAGCCGAGCCGCCAGCCGGTCATGGCGTAGGTCTTCGACCAGCCGTTGAGCAGGATCGCCCGATCGCGGATCGACGGATACGACAACAGACAGACGTGCTTCTCGCCGTCATAAGTCATGTGGTCATAAATTTCATCGGACATGACGGCGACATTCGGCCAGCGCTCCAGGCCCGCGACCAGCTTATCGATTTCGGCCTTCGGTGTGACGCCGCCGGTCGGGTTGGCCGGCGAATTGAGGATGAGCAGCCGCGTCTGCGGCGTGATGAGCTTCAGCGTCTCGTCCGCCGAGAACGCAAAGCCGTTTTCCTCGCGAATCGGCACCGGTACCGGCCGCGCGCCGGTGAACTCGATCATTGAGCGATAGATCGGGAAACCGGGGTCGGGATAAAGGATGTCCGCGCCCGGTTCACCAAACATCAGGATCGACATGAACATGGCCGGCTTGCCGCCGGGCATGATCATCACACGATCCGCCGACACCTCGACGCCATAGCGCTTGTGCAGATCGGCCGCCACCGCCTCGCGAAGCGGCGGGATGCCGGTCGCCGGCGTGTAGCCGTGATGGCCGTCGCGCAACGCCTTGATCGCGGCCTCGACGATGAAATCCGGCGTGCGGAAATCGGGCTGTCCGATGCCGAGATTGATGATGTCGCGGCCCTGCGACGCGAGCGCATTGGCGTGGGCCAGCACGGCAAACGCGTTCTCCTCACCAATACGCTCGAAGGCCGCGATGGTTTTCAGCATGTGACCATCCTGGACGCCTTGCCATGACGGCTATTTGGCGCCGCCGCCCCGATGCCGTCAATGCGCCTACGGCGCGACCGGCAGGTGCGAAAGACCGGCACGGTCGAACGCGCGGCGGGCCACGCCGGAATTCTTTGCCTTCTCCAGGAACGCGCCGACATAAGCCAGGCCGTCCGGCCGTCCCTTCGGCAGCGCGACGGCGATCCCCGTAAGCTGGAAGCCGCCATCGACAATGCGCGAGCCTGGAAGCTTGGCGACGAACGGAGGCAGCGAATCCCGCGACAGCGCGAAAGCGTCAGCCTTGCCGCCGGTGAGCATCTCCACCGCCTCGCCGATCGACTGCGCCGCGGTCACGGTGGTGTTCTTCAGCGAGCGTCCCGCCGCCCGGATCGTCGTGGTGTTGGCAATGCCGACCACGCGCACCCCCGGCCGGTCCACCTCATCCACGGTCTTGAGGCCCGATGCTTCGGTCACCATGTAGGTGCTCTCGACCAGGAAATAGACCGGGCCGAAGTCGACACGCCTTTTGCGCTCCTCGTCGATCGGCATGAACGAGATGTCGATGGTCTCCGTTTCGAGTGCATCGACCAATTGGCCGGTGTTCGGGGCAACCATGAATTCGACCGGCACATTGAGTTGCTTTGCGAGTTCGGTCGCCAGATCGACGGTCACGCCGCGCGGCTGACCGCCGGCATCTTTGACCACGAACAGCGGCGACGGCGATGGCGCGAACGCCACGCCCACGCGCAGCTTGCCGGTGGGCACGAGTTCCTTCATTTCCATTGTCTCGCCTTGGTCGCGTCAGCCACGCGCTTCGACGGTGCTAGACCTTGACCAGGTCCGGCGTCAACGCCGCCAGGTTCGCCGCTCCGCAGAGTTGCATGGCGCGCACCGTCTCATCGTGGATATGCTCCAATACCGCCCTGACACCTTCCGCGCCGTTAACGGCGAGGCCCCACAGCGGCGGCCGTCCCAGCAACACGGCCCGCGCGCCCAGCGCCAGCGCCTTGACGACATCGGTGCCGCGCCGGATACCGCCATCGACATAAACTTCGGCGCTGTCGCCGACGGCTTCGACAACGTCGGCGATCGCCTCCGCCGTGGTGACGGTCGTGTCGAGGTGGCGGCCGCCGTGGTTCGACACGGCGATGCCCTTCGCCCCGCAGTCGACGCAGCGGCGCGCGTCGTCGCCGCGCAGCACACCCTTCACCACCACCGGAATGGACGTGCGCTTCACCAGCCATTCCAGATCGCCGAAGTTGGTCGGAAACATGACGATGCCCTTGCGCTCGACATCGTAGGCGGTGCGCGAGATCGGCTGGCCGACCATATTGACGCTGCGCCGGTCGGGCGACGCGATCACCGGCGTGCGGTAGCCGCGCGGGCTCCAGCCCGGCACCGGCTGATCGACGGTGAGCACCAGCGCCTTGAAGCCTGCCGCCACGCAACGGTCGAGCAGCACCCCGGTCGCGTCGCGGTCCGGCTGCATATAAAGCTTGAACCATTGCGGCGGCCCACCGCACTCCGCCGCAACATCCTCGACCGTGGTCGAGCCGCTCGTCGCCATCACATAGAGCGCGCCCGCGGCAGCGGCGCCGCGCGCGGTCGCACGCTCGCCTTCGGCGTGAAACAGATGATGCCGGCCGGTCGGAGCCACGACGATCGGCGTTTTCACGTGCGCCCCGAGAAGCGTGACGCCTGTATCGACCTCGACGATGTCGCGCAGCACATGGGGGCGCAGCCTCAGCCGTCGCCAAGCCGCAATGTTATCCTTGGCCGTGATCTCATCGTCGGCGCCGGTATCGCAGAACACCCACGATGCCGGCGGCATGACCCGCCGCGCGGTTTGCTCCAGCGCATCCAGATCGACGCAGTCCATCAGCATATCTTCACTCCCGCGGCATGATGCCACCACACGGATTCATGTCACCGATGCTTAAACGTGCTGTTCCGGCGCGCCACGCCGTGGCAAGGTTGCAACGTCATCAATCGCGAGTGTTCCATGTCCAGCGTCCGCCCGTCTACCGCCGACAAGCGCAAAGCCTTTCGCAAGCTGCATAAGTCAGGCTGTTTTGTCATTCCCAACCCGTGGAATGTCGGCACCGCTCGTTACCTGCAGGGGCTCGGTTTCAAGGCGCTGGCGACGACCAGCTCCGGCCATGCGCATTCGCGGGGCTACGAGGACGGCGGACAGTCGCGCGACGATGTGCTGGCGCATTTCCGCGAGTTGGTGGAAGCGACCGACGTGCCGCTCAACGCCGATTTCGAGAACGGCTTCGCCGACGATCCGGACGAGGTGGCCGAGAACGTAATGCGGTGCATCGAGACCGGCGTGGCCGGACTGTCGATCGAGGACGCAACCACCGATCCGAACGTGCCGCTTTACGATTTCGACTTGGCGCTGGCACGGGTCAAGGCGGCGCGCGCGGCGATCGACAAGAGCGGGACGCGCGTGGTGTTCACCGCGCGGACCGAGGGCTTCATCCGGGGCCGGCCCGACCTCGACGAGACCATCCGCCGGCTTAAGGCCTTCGCCGATGCCGGCGCCGATTGCCTCTACTCTCCGGGCATCAAGACCCGCGAGCAGATCGAAGCCACCGTCAAAGCCGTGGCGCCGAAACCGGTGAATTTCCTCAACAGCAACGCCTTCGGATTCTCCGTGGACGAGATCGAAGCGATGGGTGTGCGCCGCATCAGCGTCGGCGGCACGCTGGCGCGGGTGGCGATGGATGCCTTCATCAAATCGGCGCGCGCCATCGCCCAGCTGGGGCGGTTCGACAGCTTCGGCGGAGTCATCACCAACGCCGACCTGAACAATTTCTTTGTCGAGGACCGCAAGAAATGGCGATGACGGCGCGCCTTTCCGCGCGTTGAAGCAGAACCCTACCCGCCAGAACCCTGCCCGCTAGAACCCTGCCCGCTCAGCCGGTCCACGCCGGACGGCAGAGCTTCGTTCTTGTCGGTCCGCATCTCCTCATGCAGATCGATGGTGCTACGCACGCCGATATCGCCGAAGTGGCGGTCGAGGAAACGCCGTGCCGCGCGGCGGCCGGCGCGGTGCAGCATCTCGAAGAAATCGTAGTCGGTGTTGAGGCGGCTCTCCGGCGTCAGCTTCTTGCCGATGAAGCCAAGATCGATGCGATGCACATTGATGCGCCGGTATTGGCCCGGCCCCGTGCCCCGCGGCAGCGCGCCCTGATCGATCAGCCTCCGCACGAACTCGATGGCGCGATATTCCGCGACCAGCGAGGCGTTGAAGGTGATCTCGTTGATGCGGTTGACGATCTCCTGCGATGAACGCGGCGTTGAGAGTCGCAGCACCGGGTTGATCTGCACCACCAGCACGTCCTCGGTCTCGGTGGTGCGGAAGAACGGATAGATCGGCGGGTTCGCGGTGTAGCCGCCGTCCCAGTAGGGCACGCCGTCGATCTCCACCGCGCGGAACACGTAAGGAAGCGCGGCGGAGGCCATGACGGCGTCGGCGTCGATCTTGTCGCGCGGGAAAACGCGCAACCGTCCCGTATGCACGTTGGTCGCCGCGATGAAAAGCGGCACGCCGCTGCCCCGCACCGCCTCGAAATCGACGAAGCGGTCGATCAGATCCTTGAGCGGATTGATGTTGAGCGGGTTGAGGTCGTAAGGCGAATAGGTGCGCGCCATCGCATCGAACCACACCTGCATCGGATTGCCGACGATCGGGATGAGCGAGAACAGCCGGTCGGAGATGACGCGGTTGAGCTTCGACATGTCGCCGTCGCGACTCGCCGCGCGCCAGAAGTCGGCAAGCCGCTTGCGCGCCTCGGCGGGGCCGCCGCGCGCAAGACCGTCCGCCGTCATGACGGCATTGACCGCGCCCGCCGACGTGCCGGACAGGCCCTCGATCTCGATGCGGCCGTCATTCAGCAGTTCGTCGAGCACGCCCCAGGTGAACGCGCCGTGCGCGCCCCCACCCTGCAGCGCAAGGTTGAGGCGCTTGGTGACGCGCTCTTTGCCATCGGATGGCTTGACGGTTTCGTTACGGCCCAGCGCGCGGGCGATGAGGTTCATCACGCGGCGGTCCACCCCCCGTCGATGGAGAAGTTCGCTCCGGTGATGGATGAGGCCGCGTCCGAGGTCAGATAGAGCGCGAGCGAGGCCACCTGTTCGACGGTGACAAATTCCTTGGTGGGCTGGGCGGCGAGCAGCACGTCGTTCTTGACCTGCTCCTCGGTCATGTGGCGCGCCTTCATCTGCTCGGGAATCTGCTTGGCCACCAGCGGCGTCCACACATAACCGGGCGAGATGCAGTTGACGGTGATGCCGTGGGTCGCGGTTTCGAGCGCCACGGTCTTGGTGAGGCCGGCGAGCCCGTGCTTGGCGGTGACGTAGGCGGCTTTGAACGGTGAGGCGACCAGCGAGTGCGCCGACGCCGTCGAAATGATGCGGCCCCACTTGCGCGCCTTCATGCCGGGCACCGCTGCGCGCATGGCGTGGAACGCGGCAGAAAGATTGATGGCGATGATCTGGTCCCATTTCTCGATGGGGAACTCCTCGATCGGCGCGACGTATTGGATGCCGGCGTTGTTCACCAGCACATCACAGGAGCCGAGCGTCGTTTCCGCCGTCTTGATCATGGCGGCGATCTCGGCCGGCTTGGTCATGTCGGCCGGGGAATAGATCGCCTTGACCCCGAACTCCCGCTCGATGCCGGCGCGCTCCTTTTCAATGGCCGCCGTTTCGCCGAAACCATTGATCACGACATTGGCCCCGGCCTTGGCCAGTTCCCGGGCGATGCCCAGGCCGATGCCGGACGTGGACCCGGTCACCACTGCGTTCTTGCCTTTAAGCATTTGAAAAACCTCGTGTTCGCGCGTCGAGAGTCCGTCGGGCGGCGCGGCTTATGAAACCTCAAGACCGTGGCAATTATATTGCTGCAACGCAGCACGGCCAGCCGAAAGACCGCGAATCGTCACTTTTTCGCGATCCGGCCGATCAGGTTACAATCCATTGGCGGGCCGACCCGCCGGACTTATGTCACGCTCATGTCACAGCCAATCTTCCATGCTCCGGGTCACGACCACCAGCGCTGCACCGCGGACGCGCTGGCACATGCTCAGGCGCTGTGCGTGCAGCGCTCGCAGCGACTGACTCCGATCCGCCGACGGGTGCTCGAATTGTTGCTTGGCAGGCATAAGCCGCTTGGCGCCTACGAGATCATGGATCGCGCCGCCGAAAGCGGCGTCCGGCCGGCGCCGATCACCATCTATCGCGCGCTTGATTTCCTGCGCGAGAACGGCCTGGTGCACCGGATCGAGAGCCGCAACGCCTTTGTCGCCTGCGTCAACAACCACGAAAGCGGCGAA
>JAFKKQ010000384.1 GCA_017304505.1 Hyphomicrobiales bacterium
GGCCGGCGGAGAAGCCGCCGGCGCATTCCAAGTATTGGCAGGAGTTGCTCGGCCAGGTTGGCGGCCCGGTGCGGCCGCCGATGCTGGAACTGACTGAAGCCGAGAAGGAGGCGACGCGCCGCGCGTTCGAGGCGTGCGGGTTGAGACTGCCCGGTGCCGTGCCGAAGTCGTCAGCCGCCTGAATTGGAGGAGAACGCCATGCAGACCGGACGGCTCAAAGCCTTCAACTTCAAGAAGTGGATCGGCGAGAACGAGCACCTGCTCAAGCCGCCGGTTGGCAACAAGAAGGTGTTCGAGGACGGCGAAATGACCGTGCAGGTGGTCGGCGGTCCGAACGAGCGCTGTGATTATCACGACGATCCGGTGGAGGAGTTCTTCTACCAGCTCAAGGGCAACATGGTGCTCAAGGTCGGTGACAACGGCAATTTCTACGACGTGCCGATCGGCGAGGGCGAGGTGTTCTTGCTGCCGCCGCACGTGCGGCATTCGCCACAACGCCCGGCCGGCTCGATCGGGCTCGTGGTCGAGCCGAAGCGTTACGATGACGATCCCAACGACGCCTTCGAATGGTACTGCTTCGAGTGCGGCAATCTGGTGCATCGCATTGAGGTGAAGGTGGAGCACCTGGTCAAGGATTTGCCGCCGCTCTACGAAGCCTTCTTCAACGACGAGAAGGCCCGCACCTGCAAGAAGTGCGGCGCCATCCATCCCGGCAAGAAGCCGCCGCCAGGCTGGGCCAGCATTTAGGTTCGATTGCCCGCGACGCCATCACGCCCGCGTCGTTCCGGGGCGCGCGAGTTATGCGCGGCCGAACGCCACGCGAAGTTCGCCTTTGGCCTGTTGCAGGATTTTCTTGCGCCCCGCCGGCAGGTTCTTGCCGGCACGGTTGATGTAGAACGTCAGCATCGACAGGGCCGACCGGTACGGATCGGCCTTGCGGCGTTTGCTGTGCTCGGCTGAGCGCTTGAGCGAGCGGGCGATGGTTTTCGGGCTGCGCGATGTGAACACGCCTTTCTTCAAGTCGAGAGCATCGCTTTCGCGTGTTACGCGTGCCGACCATCGGCTGCTCGATTTGCGCGCGGCTGATTGGCCGGGTTTGGGGCGCCGCCTCGTTGTGAGCCTCATGGCGGCCCGCGCGTGCTGATGTTTTTTCATGCCCGTCCTCCTGCTGGCTGGCGGATCGACCTGCAGTGGTAACGAAGCGAAACGCGCTGTGTTCCGCGCATTGACAACCAAGTCGGACGCGGCGCGAAATCGGCGGTGGCGCCACAGCATGGACGCGGGTTGCCAAGGGCAGGAGGGGGCTTCGGTGATCAGGATTTTTGTGGCGTCGGTTGTAGCTTTGCTCGGTCTTGCGGCAACGGCCCAGGCTCAGGACTATCCGAACCGCGTCATCAAATTCATGCAAGGCTTTCCGCCCGGCGGCAATGTCGACATCATCGCGCGGCTGGTCGGCAACGAGATGTCAAAGAGTCTCGGACAGCCGATCGTCGTTGAGGCGAAGCCGGGGCAGGCGGGAGCGCTCGCGGCCGAGACCGTGGCGCGTTCTCCTGCTGACGGCTACACGCTGGTGGTGCTGCCGAGCACCCACCCGACGCAGGCGGCGATTGCCAAGAACCTCAGGTATCGCGCGGTCGAGGATTTCGACTGGGTGTCGACCTTTACCTTCTATCCGTTCCTCATCGTCGTGCGCAAAGACTCGCGCTTTCACACGTTGCAGCAATTGATCGACGAGGCGCGTGCCAAGCCCGGCATCCTGACTTACGGGTCGGCCGGTGTCGGCTCGACCTTGCACATGACGGTGGAGTTGCTCGGCAATATCGCCAAGGTCAAATTCCAGCACGTGCCGTATCGTGGCGAGGCGCCTTCCATCACCGGCCTGCTGACGGGCGACACTGATTTTGTCGCCGCCACCGCCGGGACCATCGGCGACCGCATCCGTTCGGGTGAATTGCGCGGGCTTGCGGTCAGCAGCCGCACGCGCTGGCCGGGGTTGGATATGGTGCCGACCGTCGCGGAGGCCGGTTTCCCCGGCTTCGAGGTGATCTCATGGACCGGGCTTGCGGGGCCCGCCGGGATGCCCAAGCCGGTCCTGGAACGGCTCAACGCCGAGGTGCGGCGCGCAGTCGCGGCGCCCGGTGTCAAAAGCAAGCTTGAGTCGATGGGCGGTGAGGCCCGCGCCACCACGTCGGATGAGATGCGGGCGCTGGTCGCAAGCCAGCTTGCCACATGGACCAGGCTGGCCCGGGAAGCCCACATCTCGCTCGATTAGCCATCCCGACCAGCCATCTCGACCAGCCATGAGGCACGCCGCCTCGTTGACAAACACAGCGTGACCGGCGCGAAATTGCGATGCGGCCACGGAAGGCCTGCATCGGGAGGTGGTGATGCTCGCGAAGCTTATGCCGGCTGTTGCTGTCTTGGGCGCTGCTGTCCTGGCCGCGTTCTCGGCGACCGTGCCCGCGCACGGCCAAACCCAGAACTATCCCAATCGTGTGATCCATATCCTCCAGGGCTTTCCGCCCGGCGGCAACGTCGACATCATCGCGCGCATTCTGGCGCATCAGATGGAGCAGAGCCTCGGCCAGTCGATCGTGGTCGAAGCCAAGCCCGGCCTGGCCGGTGCGCTCGCAGCCGAAGCGGTCGCGCGCAGCGAACCGGATGGCTACACGCTGCTGGTGGTGCCGAGCGCGCATCCAGCCTACGGCGCGTTGGCGAAGAATGTGAAGTACAAGGTCGTCGACGATTTCACCTGGGTGTCGGTGGCGAGTTTCTATCCGTTCATGATCTGCGTGAAAGCAGACTCGCGGTTCAAGACTCTCAAGCAATTGATTGATGAAGCTCGCGCCAAGCCCGGCGAATTGAAATATGGTTCGGCTGGCGTCGGCTCGATCCTGCACACCACGGTCGAACTCTTAGGCAACCAGACCAAGACCAAGTTCCTGCATGTGCCTTATCGCGGCGAGGCGCCTGCGATCACCGGCGTGCTCACCGGCGACGTCGATTTCGTTGCCGCCACCACGGGCCCGATCAGCGCGCGTATCAAGTCGGGTGAATTCCGCGCGCTTGCGGTGACCGGCAAAACGCGGTGGCGCGACTTCCCCGACGTGCCGACGGTGAGCGAGACCGTTTCGCCGGGCTTCGAGGTGATCTCGTGGACGGGCCTGGCCGCGCCAGCGAACCTGCCGAAGCCGATCCTCGACCGCCTCAATGCGGAAATGCGCAAGGCGGTCGCCGCGCCCGAGGTCAAAAGCAAGCTGATGTCGATGGGCGGCGATCCGCGTGCCACCTCTCCGGAGGAAATGAAGGCGCTGGTGGCGCGGCAATACGAGACGTGGAAGAAGCTCGCGGTTGAGGCAAATCTCTCGATCAATTAACGCGGCAATTAAACCGCCGGGCCGGATTTCGGCGCGCGCCGATGCGCGCCAGGGATAGTGATCGGGGCGTTTCGCGGAATAGGCCCGCCGGTTAGACTGTTGCAAATGCGAACCGTGCCCACCGCCCTGGCAAGGAGGCTTCCATGAACGCGCCCGCAACGCAGCCGTCCGTCGTTCCATTCGATGCCGCGCGGCTTGACCGGCTGATGGACGAGGCTGGCATCGACGTGCTGGTCGCGACGTCAAAGCATAACGTGCAATACCTGCTCGGCGGGCACCGCGCGTTCTTCTTCGATTACATGGATGCGATGGGGGTGAGCCGCTACCTGCCGGTGTTCGTCTACGTCAAGGGCGCGCCGGACAAGGCGGCTTATTTCGGCCATCGCCTGGAAAACTTCCAGCGCGAGAACCACCCGTTCTGGACCCCGGTGGCCCAGTGCAATTCGTCGGGCTCGGTCGACACCATGCAAAAGGCCATCGAGCACATCCGCAAGGCGGGTCTGGCGACGCGCAGCATCGGCGCGGAGCTGTCATTTCTGCCGATGGATGCCGGCAAGGCGTTGCAGGACGCTTTTCCCGGATCGCCGCTGAAGGACGCGCTGTTCGTGCTGGAGCGCATACGTGCGATTAAGACGCCGGAGGAATTGAAGAAGCTCAAGATCGCGTCGGAAGCCGTCATCGACTCCATGCAGGCGGTGATCGCCAAGCACAAGCCGGGTGCAACCACGGCGGAACTGACCGAGGCGCTGCGGCGCGAGGAGACGAGCCGCGGATTGACGTTCGAATATTGCCTGATCACGGCGGGCACGAGCCTCAACCGTGCGCCGTCCGGTCGGGTCTGGGGTGAGGGCGATATCCTGTCGCTCGATTCCGGCGGCAACTATCACGGCTATATCGGCGACCTGTGCCGCATGGCGATCCACGGCGAGCCCGACGCTGAGCTGGTGGACATGCTGGGCGACATCGAGGAGGTGCAGCGCGCCGCGATGAAGCCGATCAAGGCCGGCGCGATGGGCAGCGAAATTTATGCGGCGGCCGAAGCGCGGCTGGCGAAATCGAAACACCACAACAACATGCACTTCCTGGGGCATGGCATGGGGCTGGTCAGCCACGAGGCGCCGCGTCTCACCAGCACGGGGCCGGTGCCTTACGATGACTACGACGCACACCGCCCGCTCGAGACCGGCATGGTGATCTCGGTGGAGACGACGCTGGCGCATCCCAAGCGCGGCTTCGTCAAACTCGAGGATACGGTCGTGGTGACGGGCGCGGGCTGCGACATCTACGGCGAGGGCGCGCGGGGCTGGAATCGCGGCGGCACGGCGGCGTAAAGGGTCGATTGCCCCGGCGCCATTCCGGGGCGCGCGATAGCGCGGACCCGGAATCCAGAAACGAACTCAGAATTGGCATCTGGGCTCCAGATCGCCGCTTGCGCGGCGTCCGGAATGACGATGGAGAGTTTTTGTCGGCCTGACGGCGATGGTAGCGAAATTCCGGGCCGCATCCTTGATAGGTCCGGTGCGCCGTCGCGAGGTCGGAGCTTTACCCCCGCTTGCGCCACAGGGCGCGGCGCTGGCCGGTCGCGGCGGTGGTCGGCTGCGCCGACTTGTGGCGGAAGGTGATGCGCCCACGCGCCAAGTCGTAGGGCGACATCTCGACGATGACGCGGTCGCCGACGCCGGTGCGGATGCGGAACTTGCGCATCTTGCCCGCGGTGTAGGCGAGGATCTCGTGCTCGTTGTCGAGCTTCACACGGAAGTTGCCGTCCGGCAGTTCTTCCGTCACCACGCCATCGAATTCGAGCAGTTCTTCCTTGGCCATAGACTGTCCTTTCTCCGGCGTGGCTCAGCGGTGCTGCATGAAGGCGACACGGGCGATGTCGTTGCCGACGTCACCCGCCGGCGCACCGGCCGGTCGTCGATCGTGCGATGCTTGGCGCTGGTCCTGACGCTGTTGATGGGGCTGTGCAGTGTGCTTCGGGTTGTGATTGTGCGGCCGCTGCGGATTGCGTTCGGGGCGTCCGGGCTGGTTCGCGTTGCGGTTTTCGCCGTTGCGGGTGCGTTCGTTGCGACTCTGCCCGTTTCGCTCCTGCTGTCCTTTGCGATTATGGCCGTTGTTGCGGCTCTGTCCATTGTGGCTGCGGCCGTTGCGGGGCTGTTGCGGCCGTGGCGCCCCGGCTGCCGGCCGCGACACCTGGCCGGTCGCGGGGATTGCCATGCGGATCAGCTTTTCGATGTCGCGCAGGAACGGCAGTTCGTCATGCGAGCAGAGCGAAATGGCGACACCCTCGGCGCCGGCGCGCGCCGTGCGGCCGATGCGGTGCACGTAGCTTTCCGGGATATTCGGCAGGTCGAAGTTGATGACATGGCTGACGCCTTCGACGTCAATGCCCCGCGCGGCGATGTCGGTCGCCACCAGCGTGCGCACGCGCCCGCTGCGGAAGTTGTCGAGCACGCGCTGGCGCTGGTTCTGTGACTTGTTGCCGTGGATCGCCTCGGCGGCGATGCCGTCCTTGTTGAGGCCGCGAACAACCTTGTCGGCGCCGTGCTTGGTGCGGGTGAACACCAGCACGCGGTCGACCGGTTCCTGACGCAGGATGTCGGTCAGCATCTTCGCCTTGCCGCCGCGGTCGATGTGGACAATGCGCTGCGCGATGCGCTCGACCGTGGTGGCGGCGGGCGTCACCGAGACCTTGGCGGGCTCCTTGAGCATGTGGCGCGCCAGTTCGGCGATGTCGGCCGGCATGGTGGCGGAGAACAGCAGCGTCTGCCGTTCCTTCGGCAGCTTGGTGACGATCTTTCGGATATCGTGGATGAAGCCCATGTCGAGCATGCGGTCGGCCTCGTCGAGCACGAACGTCTCGACGCCGTTAAGCCGCAGCGCGTTGCTGTGCACGAGGTCGAGGAGCCGACCTGGCGTCGCCACCAGAACGTCGACGCCGTTGAGCAGCGAGCGGATCTGGCCGCTCATCGACACGCCGCCAATGGCGAGCGCCGAGCGGATGCGCAGGT
>JAFKKQ010000385.1 GCA_017304505.1 Hyphomicrobiales bacterium
GGCTATTTCGGACGTTCAAGCCCCGCGGTTCACCGTGCTACGGTGAACCGTTCATGCAACGAGGATATGCCATGTCGGCCGAAACCAAGCTGTTCCTTTGCCTGCAAGACAATTACGGCGTGCTGGTCCACGATCCGGCGCGCGCCGCGCAAGCCGCCAGGCAGCGCGCTGCCGGACAATGGACCATCCCGACCACGATCGCCGAGGAGAAGGCGGCAAACCCGTTTCTGCGCGCCGATGTGCCCGCGGTCGCGGCCGCGGTGGGCCTTGCCGGCAAGCCAGCGGCCGAGGTGTTTGCCGAAGTCAGGGCGCGCAAAAACAAGTCTTGAGGACGCCTCGGCGCATCGCGCGGTCGTTGCGGCAGGCGTGTTAGAGCATGATCCCGAAAAGTGGGGACCGGTTTTCGGGTTAGATCATGCTCAATCAGAAGAATAAGCAACAAGTCTGAATTCAACGGCGTTGAATCAGACTCTAGGCCCGCAGGAAATCACGCAGCGTTTGGGTGAACAGGGCCGGTTGATCCATGTTGGAGATATGGCCGGCACCGGGGAGTACGACATACCGCGAGCCGGGCAATTCGCCCTGCATCACCTTCATCGCGGCGGCGTTGCCGCCGTCCTTCTCGCCGGTCATGTAAAGCACCGGGTTCTTCACCTGCGGCATCAGTGGCCGGAAGTCGTGGTCGCCGAGGGCCGCCGAGCAGCCGACGAAGCCGTTGACGGGCGTCGTCAGGATCATCTTGCGAATGATGTCGAGATGCGGCGGGTTGGCTTTAATCGTCTCCGGTGGGAACCAGCGCTGCATGGTCGAATCCACCAGCGCCGCCATGCCGTCCTTCTGCGCGATGACAATGCGCTCCTCCCATTGCCGCCGGGTTTCGGGGCTTGAGCGGCCGGGGTTGTCGCAGAGCGCCAAACGGTCGAAGCGCTCGGGGTGCTTCTGGACGAGTCCCATGCCGGTGGCGCAGCCCATCGACACGCCGCACCAATGCGCGCGCTTGACGTCGAGTGCGTCCATCAGCGCGATCACATCCGCGCACAGCAGGTCGAAGGTGTAGCGGCCGGCCGGCGCTTCGGTCTGGCCGTGGCCGCGCTGATCGTAGCGCAGCATACGGAATTCGTTCTTCAGCTCGGCGACCTGTGGGTCCCACATGTGCAGGTCGGTTGCCAGCGAATTGGAGAAGATCAGCCAGGGCGCGTTGTCGGAGCCGTCGATGTCATAGTTGAAGGTGATGCCGTTGGCCTTGATCTTCATGGACTTTTTTCCCTCGCGATTGTTCACGGACGGCGGCGCGCCGTTCCTTCTCTGCCGGTTCCACCCAAATGGGCGAACGCTAATCTTCGTCCTCGGGAAATGTGTCGCGGAACGGGTGCGCCGGATAGACGCCCAGGACCTTCAATTCCCTGGAGAAGAACGCCAACTCCTCGAGGGCGAATGCCAGCCCGCGGTCGTCGGGGTGGCCTTCGACGTCGACATAGAACTGCGTGGCGGAGAAGTTGCCGTTGACCATGTAGCTTTCCAGCTTGGTCATGTTGATGCCGTTGGTGGCAAAGCCGCCGAGCGCTTTGTAGAGCGCGGCCGGCACGTTGCGCACCCGGAACACGAACGTCGTGACCACCTTGGCCGATCCGCGCTGAGCCCACTTCTTTTCGCGTGACAGCACGATAAAGCGAGTGGTGTTGTGGTCCTCGTCTTCGATATCCTCAGCGAGGATATCGAGCCCGTAGATCTCCGCCGCCAGCCGAGTCGCGATGGCGGCGCAGGTCTTGTCGCCGCGCTCGGAGATTTCGCGCGCGGAGCCTGCGGTATCGGCGGCTACGATCGCCTTGATGCCGAGCTTGCGGATGATCTTGCGGCATTGGCCGAGTGCGTGGACGTGGCTTTCGGCCGTCTTGATGTCCTTGAGCGTCGAACCCTTCACGCCGAGCAATTGGTGGCGCACCGGCATGAAGTATTCGCCGATGATATGCAGTCCGGAGTTCGGCATCAGGTGATGGATGTCGGCGACGCGGCCCGCGACCGAGTTCTCGATCGGGATCATGCCAAGCTCGCAGTCGCCGCCGGTCACGGCCATGAACGCATCCTCGAAGGTTGCGTTCGGCACAGCCTCACAGTCGGGATAGGCTTGGTGGATGGCGAGGTGTGAATTCGCTCCCGGTTCGCCCTGGAATGCGATTCTTCTTTTGCTCATGGTGCGGTGCTGCGTGGTGAGGATAGGGTCCGGGGCGCACAAACCGGCGCGCCCCGGACGATTGCGTTTAGTCGGAGTCCTTCGTGGTGCGCAGGATGTCGCCCCACTTCTCGATCTCGTGGGCGAGCTTTTTCTTCAGCACCTCCGGCCCGACCTGGCGCGGCCGCACGATGCCGGCCTTGTCGAGCCGCGCTTGCACCTGCGGATCGGCGAGGGCGGCCTTCACGGCGGCGGTGAGTTTCTCGGCCACCTCCGGCGGTGCGTTCTTTGGCGCGTACATGCTGACCCAGGTCGCAATCTCATAGCCCTTGAGGCCGAGCTCGTCGAACGTCGGCACATCCGGGAACATCTTCCAGCGTTCGCCGACGAGAGTCACCGCGATCGGATGGACCGAACTGCTCTTGCCCACATTACCGAGCGACGACAGCCAGATCATCGATACACGGCCGCCCAGCAGGTCGGCGGTCGCTTGCGGCGTCGAGCGGTAGGGGATGTAACGCAGATCGGCGTGGGCCATCTTCTTGAACAGCGAGCCGGCGAGATGACCGGCCGAGCCGCGTCCGTTGCTGGCGAATGTCAGCTTGCCCGGGTTGGCCTTGATGTAGGCGAGCAGCGACGCGTAGTCCTTCACCGGCACGTCCTTGTGCAGCATGAGGACCATCGGCGTGAACCCGATCTCCGACACCGGCTGCAGATCGCGCTGGGCGTCGACCGTGGCGTTCGGATACAGCTCCTTGATGGTGCTGACCGACGGTCCGATGGAGAGCAGCGTGTAGCCGTCCGGCGCCGACTTGCTGACCGTGTTGATCGAAATGGTGCCGCCGGCACCGGGCTCGTTCTGCACGACCATGTTCTGGCCGAGCGTCTTGGCCATGTGGTCGACAATGATGCGTGTCGTCACGTCGACGGCGCCGCCGGCGCCCGAGGCGCAGACGACGGTGATGGTGCGGTTCGGATAGCCGGCTGCGGCAGCCGGGCCCGATATCGCGATCGCTGCAAGCGCGGCGACGGCGGACGAAAACAGGTGTGAACGATAGGACATTGTTCCCCTCAGCGAGTGATTAACCCCTTGCAAGGGTGGATATAGCGGTGTTTTGGGCGGTAATGCGAGATTTTATCGCAACATCGACCGTGCCGTTTCCAGGTCCTCCGGCGTATCGACGCCGAGCGGAACGCTGTCGACGAGGGTGACGTCGATGCGCATGCCGGCCTCCAGCGCGCGGAGCTGCTCAAGCCGCTCGCGCTGCTCGAGCGGCGAGGGCGGCAGTGCGACAAAGCGCTCCAGTGCGGCGCGGCGGTAGGCATAAAGCCCGATGTGATGATAGAGCGGGCCCTCCCCGGAGGGGGCGGTGGCGCGGGTGAAATAGAGCGCGCGCAGCCGGCCGGTGGCGACCGGCGTGCCGATCACCTTGACCACGTTGGGATTATCGCGCTCCAGCGGATTTCTGATCTCGGCGGCCAGCGTCGCGATATCGACGGCCGGATCGCCGAGCGGGGCCAGTGCCGCCGCCAGGTCGGTCGGGGCGAGCGTCGGCAGGTCGCCCTGGACGTTGACCACAATCTGGGTCCGTCCGTCCGGGTCGACGGTGCCGAGGGCTTCGAAAATGCGATCAGAGCCGGATGGGTGGCCGGGCTGCGTCATGACGGCGCGGCCGCCGGCCTTCTCCACAACCGTGGCGATCGTCGCATCGTCGGTGGCGACCACGACGGGTCCGATTCCGGCGGCTTTCGCGCGTCGCATCACCTGAACGATCATCGGCAGGCCGGCGATCTCGGCCAGCGGCTTGCCGGGCAGCCGGGTCGAGGCCATGCGGGCGGGAATGAGGATGAGGACGCGATCCGCCATCGCCATCGGAAACCTTGATTTTGGGCACCGGCACGGCCGGGCACAACGGTGATTGCCCCAGACGCGACGCCTGAAAAATCGCGCCCGATTTGCGGGAAAGATCGCGTTCGAACGGATGTGTTATACGGGTTGCCAGGGGCGAGGAAAACCGGGTATCTCTGCGCCGCCGCAGGCTTTCTGCGGTCCAGCCCGACGCCATCTCGTCCAGCAAGAGCCGATCCGAAATGGATTCTTTCGAACTCAATAAAGTCCTCGGTGCCGTTCTCGGCACATGTCTCGCCTTGCTGTCGCTGAATATCGCCGCCGGAGCGCTTTTCACGCCGCCGCATCAGGAAAAGCCGGGCTACGAAATCGCCGTGCAGGAGCAGACGGCCGCCAAGCCGGGCGCGCAGGCGCCGGCCGAGGAGCCGCTGGGACAGCGTCTCGCCAGCGCCGATATCAAGCGCGGCGAAGCCAGCACGAAAAAGTGCCAAGCCTGCCACACCTTCGCCAAAGGCGAGCCCAACCGTGTCGGGCCGAACCTCTACGGCGTCGTGGGGCGGAAGAAGGACGCTGCGCCGGGCTTCAACTATTCGGCGGCTATGAAAAAGCAGGAAGGCAACTGGACGCCTGAGGATCTCGACCACTTCCTCACCAACCCGCGTGTCGCGATCCCGGGCACGGCCATGACCTTCGCCGGTCTGCCGCGCGGCAAGGAGCGTGCGGACGTCATCGCCTTCCTTAATCACAACTCGGACCATCCGGAGGACTTGGCCAAGCTCGTGCCGGCCGCTCCTCCGGCGAAGGCCGCCGGTGCGGCGGGTGGCGACAAGCCGCAGGATGCGAAGCCGGCGGCTTCGGGAGCGCCCAAGGCTGAAGCGCCCAAGGCTGAGGCTCCCAAGGCTGACGCGCCCAAGAGTGAAGCCCCCAAGGCTGCCGATGCTCCGAAGGCTGACGCGCCCAAGCCACAATAAAGCCGCCCGATAGGGCTGGTCGCGCTCGCTTGGAGCGCGACCGTTTCGCCGCTCCCATAGAATTGATGGTTGCCGCGGCGGGGGCGGCGGTGGCGCGCCATCGAAAAACCGACATAATCGGTTGAGCATCGTGGTCCGTTGAGGACCCGTCCGGAGCGTCGCCACCTGCACTCCGCCCGCAACGCTATCTGGAGCATTGCATGCGCCTGACCCGCCGAGCCCTGTTGCAGACCGGCGCCACGGCGCTCGTTTTTTCGGCGGCCGATGCACTTCGTGGCGCGATGCATCCGGCGCTGGCGCAAGGTGCGGTGCAAGCGCAGGAGCGGGCCTGGAAGCACGGCTTGTCGCTGTTCGGCGATCTGAAGTATCCGGAGGGCTTCAAGCACTTCGATTACGTCAATGCCGGTGCGCCCAAAGGCGGCGCAGCGCGGCTGATCGCGTTCGGCACGTTCGACAATTTCAACATGGTGGTTGCCGGCGTGAAGGGCTCGCTCGCCGCCGGCGTCGATCTGCTCTACGACTCGCTCTTGGTGCCGTCGATGGATGAGGTCGCGGTCGGCTATGGATTGCTGACTGAAGCCGTGAGCGCGCCGGCCGACCATTCCTCTGTCACCTATCGTCTGCGCGCCAACGCCAAATGGTATGACGGCGTACCGGTGAGCCCCGAGGACGTGCTGTTCTCGCTGGCTTCGTTCAAGGCCAACCATCCGTTCTATTCGGCCTATTACCGTCACGTGACCAAGGCGGAAAAGACCGGCGAGCGCGACGTGACGTTCATCTTCGACGGACCCGGCAATCGCGAGCTGCCGCAGATCGTCGGCGAGTTGACCGTGCTGCCGAAGCATTGGTGGGAAGGCACCGACAGCAACGGCCGGAAGCGCGATATCTCCGCCACCACGCTTGAGGCGCCGCTCGGCTGCGGCGCCTATCGCGTCAAGACATTCGTGCCGGGGCGCACCATTGTGCTCGAGCGTGTCGCCGACTATTGGGGCAAAGACCTCAACGTCAACATCGGCCGCGATAACTTCGGCGAGTTGCGTTTCGAATATTTCCGCGACGCCACTGTCGCGATCGAGGCGTTCAAAGCCGATGCGATCGACTGGCGCACCGAGAACGCCGCCAAGAACTGGGCTACGGCCTACGATTTTCCGGCGGTGAAGGACGGCCGCGTCATCAAGGAGGAATTCCCGATCCGCTCCTCCGGCGGCATGCAAGCTTATGTGTTCAACATCCGCCGGCCGAAGTTCGCGGACCCGCGCGTGCGTCGCGCGTTCAACTTGGCGCTCAATTTCGAGGAGATCAACAAGCAGCTTTTCTTCGGCCAGTAC
>JAFKKQ010000531.1 GCA_017304505.1 Hyphomicrobiales bacterium
AATCGAATTCCCCGCCGGGCAATTTGTCGGTTACCAGCGGTAAGTAACGCTTCCGCTCAACATGCGCGGTTTTCCGGTCATGCCCTGGACGTACCGGTTGGAACTGAAGTCATACACGTAATTGCGGTAAAACTTGTTGGCGACGTTATCCATCCGGACCGCCAACTTCCAATGGTCGTCCGCGCTCTTCCAGGATATCTTCCCGTTGATCAGCGCGTATTCGGGCTCGCGAAGCGCAGGGCTGTTAAGCACGTCGAAGTACTGCATCGACTTGTACAGAACGTCTCCCTGCAGCGCCAGTTCGCCACCCCAGGGGGCAGTGAACGCATAGCGCGCCAGGGCGCCCAGCGTGAGGCGAGGCGAAAGCGCCATCCGGCGATCTTCCACGTTGCCCTTCTTGTCTTCGACGTCCTTCACCATCGCGTGGAGGTAGGACGCGCTCGCGGAGAGAGTGAACCCTTCGAAGGGACGCGTGAGCAGTTCCGTTTCGAAGCCATAGACCGTGGCGTCCGCATTGAAGATTTGCGAGCCATTGATCGTGCTGTCGTACAGGTAGGCCTGATAGTCCTTGTAATCATAATAGAACGCCGAGGCGTTGAGGCGGACGGAGGGGAGCATGTCCAGTTTCAGCCCAACCTCGTAGCTGGTGAGGCGCTCGGGCTTCACAGGATAATCCTGCACCAAGGGCAAGGCGAAAAGGCCGAGGTTGAAGGTGCCACCCTTGTACCCCCGGGAGACGCCCGCATAGACCAGCGTGTCGGAGTTCGGCTTCCAGTTCACTCTGCCGGTGAAGCTTAGATTGCCCCCCTGGATCTTCGACAAGTCACCCACGGTCGCCTCCGAGAACTCGAACGATCCGAAACCGGCCGAAGATGAAGGTGAAAGGTATGTAGAAATCGAGCGTCTTCTTATCATGCGTATACCGCAGACCGCCTTCGACACTGACGGTTGGCGCAACGTCCACCGACAGATTGCCAAAGAGAGCGTAGGACTCGGTCGAAACCGCATAATCCATCGGCTTGTAATTTGAGCTGACGTAGGACGTGCCGCGCGATGCTTGCGTTCCAGCGACATCATAGTGGAAGTAGTATCCGCCGGCGAGCCAACGGAAGGCTCCGTGATCGCCTGCGATGCGTATCTCCTGCGAGAACTCTTCGGCATCGGGGTGGAACTGGGACTCTCTCACGAATTTGGGCGTCGCATCGGAATCCACCAGCATGTCCTTGTGGGACGCTTCATACCCGGTGATCGAAGTCAGCGTGATTTCGTCGCTTATCTTCCAATTAAGGCGTCCGATCCCGGTATATTGCTTCGTGATCAGATACGTCGCAGCGTCGACATTGACATCCCAGGGATCGTTCGGCGTAGGATCCTTGTATCCCGTGCTGTCGGTCCCGCCGGGATTTTCCACCGCAAGGCCGGTCGCCGGGTCAAGCACCACGCTAATGTGGGTAAACATATTACCGTCACTAC
Source organism: Hyphomicrobiales bacterium (assembly GCA_017304505.1). Taxonomy (GTDB): domain Bacteria; phylum Pseudomonadota; class Alphaproteobacteria; order Rhizobiales; family Xanthobacteraceae; genus Z2-YC6860. The sequence goes on from JAFKKQ010000531.1 coordinate 1,474, forward strand.
GGTTCTCGGCATATTGGAAGAACAGGTCAGCGCTGAAATTGGGACTGGGCTCCAGCCTCAATTGCGCCCGAACGGCTTCGACATTCATGTCGTTCCCATTCGGCCTTCCGGCGAAAAGGTTCGTATTATAACCAGAAGTCTGCTTGTGGAGATAGGAAATCCGCGCCTGAACGCCGTCGGTCAATTGGCCGCCAACCGCCCCTTCGGCACGGAAGAGGCCGTATTCCCCTCCCGCAATCTCGGCATATCCCGTGAAATCCGAACTCGGCTTTGCCGCGACATACTGAATGACGCCACCGGTCGCGTTGCGCCCGAACAGGGTGCCTTGCGGCCCCCGCAAGACCTCGACACGCTCCATGTCGAACAGCTGGTTGTCCAAGCCGAACAGCGCAGCCTTA
>JAFKKQ010000386.1 GCA_017304505.1 Hyphomicrobiales bacterium
CTCTGGATTCCCGCTTGCGCGGGAATGAGCGGAGTTTGCCGCCTCATCGGGAGTATTTCTCAATGAGCACCGATCTCCCCAAACCCGATCACGCGCACAACATGCGACTGATCGGCACTTCCGACCAGGGCGGGCGGCCCGACGGCGTGCAGATCATGGTGCATCGCGGCCACGCTTACATCGGCCACATGTTCTCCAAGGGTTTCTCCGTGGTCGATGTGCGCGACCCATGCAATCCGCGCGCGGTGAACCATCTCGCGGCGCCGCCCGGCACCTGGAACATTCACCTTCAGGCCCACGATGACCTGCTGCTGGTGATCAACGCCAAGGACATGTTCGCCGCCGCCGAATTCGCCGACGAGAAGGCCTATTACAAAGGCCAGCTCGGCCAAGTCGTCGGCACCGCGCAAGCAAAGCCCCAAGTCGCGCGCGACTGGAGCGCGGGACTTGCGGTCTACGATATTTCGAAACCGGCGGAGCCGCGCCGGATCGGCTTCATGCCGGTGGACGGCGGCGGCATCCATCGCGTCTGGTACACCGGCGGGCGCTGGGCCTATGCCTCGGCGCTGATCGACGGCTTCACCGACTACATCTTCATCACCATCGACATGGCCGATCCGACGAAACCGCGCGAGGCCGGCCGCTGGTGGATTCCCGGCATGAACACGGCGGCGGGCGAAACACCCGACTGGCCGGGCACGCGCCGCTACGGCCTGCACCACGCCATCGTCAACGGCGACACCGCTTATGCCGCCTGGCGCGACGCCGGCATGGTGGTGCTCGATGTCGCCGATCGCTCGAAGCCGAAGCTGATCGCACACCGCGACGGCGCGCCGCCGTTCGGCGGCGGCACGCACAATTGCCTGCCGCTGCCCGACCGCGACTTGCTGGTCGTGCTCGACGAAGCCGTGCTCGATCACCAGGAAGACGGCGTCAAACACATCTGGGTGTTCGACAACCGCGACAAAGCCAACCCGGCCGTGCTGGCAACGTTTCCGCAGCCGGCCGAAGCCGACTACAAAAGCAAGGGTGGCCACTTCGGCCCGCATAATCTCCACGAGAACCGGCCGGGCACCTTCGTCAGTTCGGACACGATCTTCACGACCTTCCAAAACGCCGGCGTGCGCGTGTTCGACATCCGCGCTCCGCGCAAGCCGGTCGAGGTCGGCGCCTGGGTGCCGCCCGCGCCTTTGCGCATGATGGATCACCGGCCGAACCGCGCCCGTGTCATCCAGTCCGCCGACGTGTTCGTCGATGCCGCCGGCTTGATCTACGCCACCGACTACAATGCCGGCCTGTTCATCCTGGAACACCAAGACCGATGACGCCCGGCATCGGTCCCGCGCTGCTGGCGATGGTCTGCTTCGGCCTGGGCGATCTGATCTACAAGCGCGCGGCCGCCGCCGGAATCGAGGCGCGCCACGTTATCATGCTGCAGGCATGGTTCTTCTGCCCGCTGATGACGCTCTACGCGCTCGCGCGGCACGGCATCGTCTTCGAGCTTGAGGCGCTCTGGGGAGCGCTTGCCGGCCTCGTCATGTTCTTTGCGTTCTATAATTTCTCGCAAAGCCTGCGCACCGGCTCGATCAGCACCAATGCGCCGATCTTCCGGCTCAACTTCACGCTGACCGCCGCGCTTGCGATCTGGCTGCTGGGCGAATCGGTGACGACCCTCAAGGTCGCGGGCCTCGCGCTGGCGCTCATCGCGGTTTGGACGCTGACCCGCGACGCCGGAAAAAGCCCATCCGCGGCGGCCGCGCCGAACTACGGCTCGCTGACGCGGGTGCTGCTCGCAACCGTGGCGGCCGGATTCGGCAACCTGCTCTACAAGATCGGGCTCCTGGCGGGCTCCTCGCCGGAAACGCTTCTGACAGCGCAGGCTTTGGTGTTCACGTCGCTCGCCACGCTGTTCGTGTGGTTCACCGACGGCCACATCCGGCCGCCAAAGGCCGGGCTGCGCTACGGCGCGCCGGTCGGCGTGACGCAACTCGTGGCCTTCATCGCGCTGCTGGAGGGGCTTGCGGTCGGCCCGGCAAGCGTGCTGATCCCGGTGGCGCAACTCGGGTTCGTGTTCACCGCCGTGTTTGGCTGGCTGATGTTTGGCGAAACGCTGTCGTGGCGCAAACGCGGCGGCCTCCTCGTCGCGGTCGTGGCGCTCGTCACGCTGGCATTCAGCTAGGCGCTCATCTTGCTGACGAGTGCGTCCGAGATCTCGAAGTTGGCGTAGACGTTCTGCACGTCGTCGTGCTCGTTGAGCGTCTCCAACAGGCTGAGCAACTGCTCGCCCTTCTCGTCGTCGACCGCCACCGTATTCTTCGGCTTCCACACCAGCGTCGCCTTGCGCGGCTCGCCGAACTTCGCCTCCAGTGCCTTCGCCACCTCGCGCAGCGAATCCGAAGCCGTATAGATCTCGTGTCCCCCCTCGCCCGACACCACGTCGTCGGCGCCGGCTTCGATGGCGGCCTCCAGCATCTGATCGGCCGTCGCCACCTTCGCATCGAACTCGACCAGCCCGACATGGTCGAACATGAACGACACCGCGCCGGTTTCGGCAAGGTTGCCGCCGCTCTTGGTGAAGGTGGCGCGCACGTCGCCCGCGGTGCGGTTGCGGTTGTCGGTCAGCACTTCGACGATGACGGCGACGCCGCCCGGCCCGTATCCTTCGTAACGGATTTCGTCATAGGTTTCGGCATCGTTGCCCGATGCTTTCTTGATCGCGCGTTCGATGCCGTCCTTCGGCATGTTTTCGGCCCGCGCCGCGAGGATGGCGGCGCGCAGCCGCGCATTCATCGACGGATCGGGAAGCCCGAGCTTGGCGGCCGTGGTGATTTCGCGGGCGAGCTTCGAGAACAGCTTGGAGCGCGCCTTATCCTGGCGCCCCTTGCGGTGCATGATGTTCTTGAACTGCGAATGACCCGCCATAGACCCTCGTCTGATTGATAGCGACCCGCGCCCCGCGGGCGCCCCATCGCAAGTTTCGAATGATTTGATCGCGCCACCTTATAGAGTGTCACAGTGGCAAAATCCAGAAAGCCGACGGCATCGCACGCAACGCCGCGCATGCATGACGGAAGCTGCAGCGCGGCTACGCCTTTTCCCCGGAAGCGTGCCGCACCTGGTAGAACCGCACGACCCGTTGCGCGGTGGTGGGCTGCAGCCGCTCGAAATGCTTGCGCGCCGTTTCGACGGCCTGCCGGGACAGGCTGCCGCGCATTTCCAGGATCAGCTTGGCCGTCGGCCACGTCATGTCCGCCGCCTTGATCAGGAGCAGGACGATATCGCCGTCCGCCTGCCGCTCCGAAAGGATATGCTCGACCGCTTCGATCGGCAGGCGGCAGAGGTTCGCCAGAACGACGACGGTTTCCTCGAACTTGCCGGTGCTGGCGAAAGCCTGCACGGCCTCCTCGATCGACTGGCCCGACTGCTTCAACTCGTCGACCGTGGCCTGGGCCGCCGCGTAGTCGCGCACGACGGGCGCACTCGCCTCGACGTTGTGGCCCGTCAGGTCGAACAGCACCCGGTTCACTTCGCCCGCGACGGCGGGATTGCCGGCGGCGATCTTCTTGAACACCGCCTCCGACGCCTTGGAAATCAACGCGCGGAAATGATCCCGCGAAATATCCTTGCGCAGCCCGACGCTGACCGCCAATTCATCGTCATCCGCCGACCGCTCGACCAGCTTGCCGAACCCGCCGTTCGAAAATCGCGCACCGTCGTTGCGCGCAACCGAGCGAACGACCTCGCGATCGCCCCGCTCGACCAGCACATCGCTGACCGCTTCGCTGATCGAGGCGCGTCTGGAAATGGCAAAGAGCCGATCCTGGCGGTCCCCGTCCGCACAGGCGAGGAGATCCTCGTCCGCGAGACGGCTCGAATGCTCAAGCACTGGCCCCGCGACCTCGATGGCCTCGTCGCGCGCGAGCGCGCGCACGACGGTCACGGGGGCGTTCGCCACAGGCGCGAGACGATTGGCAAGCTCGGCTCGCGCCTTGACCTCGATCCGATCGGCCAGGCGGGCAATGACGTCGTCGAAGATTTCGACCTGCGCTTCGGAATAAAGCCTGACGTTGACCATGAAGAGGTCGGTCACGCGCCGCAGCGTCTCGATCCGACGATCGGCGGACCCCGACGCGATGGCGTTCTCGACTTCGGCGATCAGAGACCGCTGCGCTTCCACGATAATTCACCGTTCTGGTGCAGATGGATACAACCGGGCACAACCTGAAATAGGCCAAAATGCTTTCGATCCGGTAAAATTGGAACTTCAGCAATGCGGGCGTTACGCCGCGCGCAAGCGGCGCGAAACGATCCGTTCCATCTCGATTCGGCTATCCAAGAGCGATGGGCGCTGAGGGGCGCAAATCCAGGTTGCGTCGTTTGCCGCGGTTACAACCAGAACGCCGGCCGGACCTCTTCCAGCTTGCCGCCGAGCCGCAGCGGCGCGACCCGCTGGGCAAGGCCGCTGGCGTCGTCGGTTTCCACCGCGACACCGCACAGCGTGGCCGGGCCGTTGGCCGGCTCGAACTTGCCTTGGGGAATGCGGCGCAGGAAACGGCCGAGCGGCTCGTCCTTCGCCATGCCGATCACCGACTCGTAGTCGCCGGTCATACCGACGTCCGACATGAAAGCGGTGCCACCCGGCAGGATGCGGTGGTCGGCGGTGGGCACGTGGGTGTGCGTGCCGACGACGAGGCTGGCGCGGCCGTCGGCAAGATAACCCATCGCCTGCTTTTCGCTGGTTGCCTCGCAGTGCATGTCGATGACGATGGCGTCCGCGCCGCTCTTGAGCGGACAGGCCGCAAGCTCGCGGTCGACGGCGGCGAACGGATCGTCGAGCGCATCCATGAAGATGCGTCCCATGACATTCATGACCAGGACGCGCGCACCGTTTCGGATGTCGATCATCGCCGCGCCGCGCCCCGGCGTGCCGGACGGATAATTCAGCGGGCGGACCAGCCGCGGCGCGCGCTCGATGAACACCAGCGCCTCGCGCTGATCCCAGGCGTGGTTGCCGAGCGTCACGGCGTCTGCGCCGGCGTCGATCATGTCGTTGTAGATCGACTCGGTGATGCCGAAGCCGCCGGCGGCATTCTCGCCGTTGACGATGACGAGATCGAGCTTCCATTCGGCGACAAGTTTCGGCATCCGCTCAAGCAGGATGGCCCGGCCGCTGCGGCCCACGATGTCGCCGATGAAGAGGATTCGCATCTTACGCCTTATGAAAGTCGATCACGTCGCGCTCGGTTAGCACAAGATCGAGCCGGGCGTCGCGGGGCGTGACCGGCACCTCGGCGACCTCCTGCACCGCATAGGCGATGCCGATGGCGATGACCGGCTTCAACGACCGCAGCCGGTTGATGGTCATATCGTAATAGCCCGCACCGTGGCCGATGCGGTTGCCGCTGCGGTCGAACGCCGCGAGCGGAACGATGAGAATGTCAGGATCGACCTGCGGCGCCTCGGCCCTGGGCTCGCGGATGCCCCACACGCCGGCGTCGAGCGGATCGCCAAAAGCATAGGACCGCATCACCAGCGGCTTGCCGCGGCCGACGACGACAGGAAGCGCCAGCTTCACCCCCGCGGCTTCGAGACGGCGCAGCAGCGGCAGCGGATTGATCTCGGTCCGGATCGGCGAGAAGCCCGAGACGACCGCACCCGGTTTGATCGCGACCGGAAACGGCCGCGCCGCGATCGCTTCGGCCGCGGCCTGCCGCTCGGCGGCCGGCAGCGCGTCGCGCCGCGCGAACACAGCCTTGCGCAATTCGGATTTATGTTCGTCGATAGAACTCGTGGCCATCGGGTCTTCCAAAGATACTTGCCTCAAAAGATACTTGCCTCAAAAAATACTTGCCTTATGCGCGCCTCGATATGCGCTTTGCCCTCTGGCCGGAGGAAGAGTGCGGAGCCGCCAAGGCCGTCGGAGCGCTGATCCCGGGAACCTACATAAGTAGGTGGGCGCCATATGTCCGAACCCAGGGGTCCGGCCAGGGACAGCTCCCTTCAGGATCGTAAGGCCCCGGGGAATTGACTCTGACGCACCCCGCAGCCCCGCCCCGGCAATGTAGTGTGGATGGCGGGCCGCCGCCAGCGCCATCCGCCGCCGTCACCCCAAGTGCTGTTGCAGAAGCGTACGCTCCAAAAGCGTCCGCCCTATAAATGTCCGGCGGCAACGCCCAAAACTTCGAGGACGCCGCGGCCGATCAGACGCAAATCATTGAAGAGTGTCGCGAGTTGCCAGACCCCGAGAAACATAAGCGCGTAAAAAAGTCCGCGATAGGCGATCACACCACGCCAGACGGCGTCTGAAATGTACAATCGCTGTGCGGCAATCATTGAGAGCACGCCGACGAGAATGCCGCCCAGGATGTCTGACGGGTAATGATAGGCAAGATACAACTTGGTGGCGACGGAGGTCGTCACCACAATGAACGCGGCCAGCAGCCCAAACAGCCGGCTGTCCATGAGGATGGCCGTTGCCAGCGCGGTCGCGAGCGCCGTGGTGTCGCTTGGAAACGAATTGGCGTCGAACAGCAGTTCCGTATGCAAACCGGTCGGCAGCATCAGGTGAAGCGACGGCTCAAACATGGGCCTGACGCGCGCGGGCAGCAATTCCTGCATGGCCCGGCTGACTGCGATGGCAATCGCCACGCCGAGCAGCGCCCTCAGCACGAAGCGGCGGTCATGCGCCCAATCCTCGCGACGAAACCAGACGTAATAAAAATAGGAAGCGAACAATCCGGTCTTGAGAAGACTGAGGTCGTTGATCTTCATCATCGTCTTGTCGAGCAACGCGCTGTGCCCAACAAAACCGTTGATGTACAAGAGGCTGGAGATATCGAGCGACGCAACGTCGTGCATGAGGAAGCCTCATACAATTGCATCCGGCAGCGACTCGTTCAGATAACCAAGACTAGTGACAGATCGGACTTGAGTCCCTCAGCCCTGTGCAACGTGATCGCCGTTGGGCGGGGTCGGCTGGTTGAGTTTCTTGGCAATACCCTCGATGCGCTCCGCCGCTGACGTGAAGGCGGCCACCAGCGCCGTTTGCGCCGCCTGCGTGCGCGCGGTGGTGGCGCCGCGGGCATCGTGCAGGCTGGCAAGGTCGGTCTCGAGCCGCTTCACCGTCCTGCCGGTTTCCGCCAGTTCGTCGGCGATCATCAGCGCCGCCATCACCGTGAGCCGCGCGTCCCCGATCTCGCCGAATTGTCCGCGCAACGCGGCAATGCGGTCATCGAGTCCCTTCGCCAGCCCGCGAAGATGATCCTCCTGGCCGTCCTCGCACGCCATGCGGAATTGGCGGCCGTTGATGGTGACGTTCACTGGCGACACGGCAACCTCGTCGGCTTTTGCGCAATCATGTCCCGTCCCCCGACTCGAGCACGGCCCGGATGTTCTCCATTGCGGCATCGAGCCGCTTGGCAATGTCGCGGTTCGCAGCCTCGAGGCGACGCGCCTTGCCGATCTGGCTGTCGAGGTCGGCCGCGAGCCTGGAGCGGTCGGTGTCGAGCGCATGGACCTGCTCGGCCAGCGCCGCGCGGCTGCGATCCATCTCCAGGCGGTTTTCGACCGCGGCGTCGAGCGCATCCAGCGCCTGGGTCAGGCGACGGGTGGCTTGTTCGATGGCAGTTTGCTCGGTCATGACTCAACCTTCATGGTGCGGCGGAAAGGGCGCAAACACAATGAAAATGGCTGAATCCGCAACAAATTAGGCGAAAAACTTTACGTGCTACGCCACGTCGGCGTCAACGCCGCGAACCGGCGTTATCCCTGGGTTTTCGCGCCCTGTGCATGGCTTGTTGTGATGGCTCGCTGTGCATGGCTTGTTTGCAGCCCGCCGGCCGCGTTGGACTCACTGTCACCGCGTGCTAGCTGACCGCAACCGGGCAGGCTCACATGAATGCACAAGCTTCGACGACC
>JAFKKQ010000548.1 GCA_017304505.1 Hyphomicrobiales bacterium
TCTCGGGGTGTTGACCTTCGAATGCGAGGCGGCGCTGTTCGGCTTCTTCCAGCTGCTTCTGGCGATCAGCCAGTTGCTGATCCAGGAAACTGATGGTGTCGCGCATCTGGCCGCGGGATCCGCCAAGGTTTTCCTCGCGGAAAATGTCGATCAGCTTTTGTACGATATCCTGTGCAAGTTGGGCGTTGGCCGCATCGGAAAGATCGCGCCGGCCGCTCGTTGCGGTGATTTCGAACAGATCGTCTTCAGCGCTTTTTACCTTGATGTTTTCAGCCAGCTTATCGACTGCACTTTCCATCTGGCGCGGTGTGGTCACCGTCTCGTTCAGGCGCGTGGAACGAATAACCTTCTCAAGGTTGACCGTGCTCGTCAGCGTCTGGGTTACGCGCTCGATATCCTTCTTGCGGCTACCCGAACCGATGCCGATTTGCTGCGCCAGCGCATCGTCGAGCTGGACGAAAATGCGCGCATGCGATTCGTAACTGTTCGGAACGAATGCCACCGCCAGCCAGCCAAGGACGCACAGCCCCCATGCCACCGCCAGGGCAAGCCAGCGCCGGTTCCAGATCGACCACAGGGCCGCGCGGACTTCTTCGAGAATTGAGCTCATCCCCCGGGCCGATCCTTAGAACATGCTTTCGGGGATGATGATCACGTCACCGGGCATCAGCAGCACATTAGCCTTGCTTTCGCCCTTCTTGAGCAAATCGCCCAGGCGGAGCGCATATTCGCGTTGCTTGCCGGTTTCCTTGTCGAAGCGGATCAATTTTGCGCGATTGCCGCTGGCATATTCGGACAAGCCGCCCACTTCGATCATGGCGTCCAGCAGCGTCATATTTGCGCGGTACGGCAGGGAAGCGGGCTTTTCGGTCGCGCCGATGATCCGCACTTGCTGGCTGAACGTGCCGGCAAACTTATTGACGATCACCGAAACCAACGGATCGGTGATGTACTGCGAAAGCTGAAGCTTGATATCTTCCGCCAGCATGGCGGGCGTCTTGCCCACCGCCGGCATGTC
>JAFKKQ010000387.1 GCA_017304505.1 Hyphomicrobiales bacterium
GTGCAACCTTGCCAAACAGGATGGCTCCTTGTGCGCGAAGCCTGCTGACGATCGCGGCATCGCTGGTTGCCACGTTGTCGAGCATCAGCTTGGAGTGGCAGGTCGTCACTTCGCCGGCGACATCGATATTGTCCTTGATCGCAACGGGAATGCCGTGCAGCGGTCCCCGAGATCCTTCGGCGCGGATTTCCGCCTCGGCGCAGCGGGCCTCGGCACGAACCTTTTCGGCATCGAGGCGGATGAAGGCGTTGATCCTCGGATCGTGCCGCTCGACGTGGTCAAGGAGCGCGTCGACCAGTTCCACCGGCGACAATGACCTGCTTCTATAGGCCGCGCGGACTTCGCTGGCCGTTAGCCAATGCAGCGCTTTCATCACGACTTCCGAACGTGGACAGGTGGCCAGGGCTGAAGCTTGGCGTCATCGACGGCCGGAAGCGCGGCGCGCGCGCCTGCAGCGGCCTTAGCGGCAATGGCAATGTCACCGGGATACGTGGCAAGGGCGATATCCAAGCCGGCCAGCTTCGCAACCGTAGCGATCTCGGAGGGCAATGAGGTCTCAGGCACCGTTTCCTCGATTCTCAACAGCAACTCCGGAGTTATCCACCGTCCGTCGCCGAAGGCGCGAGCGAGAAAAGCTCGTTCCACTGTTGACAAAATAACAACAGTGGAAACAACCTCCCGGCGATGGACCGCCTGCCCCCTCTCAATCCACTCCGCGCCTTCGAGGCAGCAGGCCCGGTATCGTGCTCACGGCAGAAGGACAGCAATATCTGACTGAGATCGGCGCCTCGCTCGATGGCATCAGACGCGCGACGCGGAAACTGGCCGGGCGCTCACCTTCGAATGTTTTGAAGATCCGCGCCTACACGACCATCGCGCTCAAATGGCTCATTCCCCGCCTGTCGTCGTTTCATTCCACCAACAAGGACATCGAAGTCTTCATCACGACGTCGGTCGAGGATGTGAACTTCAACCGTGAAGATATCGATGGAGCGATCCGACTCGGCGACGGCCGCTGGCCGGGATATGAAGTCGACCGGCTCATTCCTAATATCATGGTGCCCATATGCAGCCCTTCGTTCAGGCGCCAGCACCGTTTGCGCTCGACTTCGGATCTCGACGGCGTGCCGTTGCTTCATTCGCTCGCCAGGCCAGACGATTGGGCGGAATGGCTGCTAAACGCAGGAATGAAAGCGATTGATCCGCATGCCGGGCCGAAATACGAGAGCTCGGTGCTGGCCTATCAGGCCGCTATCGAAAGTCAGGGTGTCGCGGTCGCCACCAAGGTTTTCGTTGCGAAAGACTTGCGTCGTCGGCTTCTTGTGCAGCCGTTCGGGCCTGAACTCGATCGTGGATCGTTCACCTACTATTTGATCTATCCACGCGCGCGAATGCGGAGCCGGGCCTTCCGAGAGTTCCGGAAGTGGTTACTGGCAGAGGCGATGGGAAATTGACGGCGCGTGCGTGGGCGAACGCGACCGCATAAGATTGGCGACTATGGCACCGTGCGGATCAGCCGCGCCGACCGTTCCATCTAGCAACGAAGATTGGGCTGGCTCCAAGCTTGCGTCAGTGGAAAACGACATCCTCTCCTCGGAAAAATCTGCAGTTGCGCCTTATCGATCCGGCGAGCTAGGTCTTAGGGTGGGTTCGTCGGCACCAGCACATCGTCTGCCGCCGTTATACCAACCCTGGGCAGCACAATCTTTCTAGCCGTTCGCCTGCATCGCAATTTAGGATTACTTAAACCTGTACCGAAACAATCTCCGCCGTCGCAGCATCAAAATTGTTCTCTTAGGATACCGCGCGAGAGCTCTTCGCCTCCGCACATAACTCGCCATCACAAACACGACATGAGCGAGGTTGACTACGCCAAGCGGCTCCATCGTCGTCGAAAGTGCGACCGACATGATGTAGAGGATCATCGCCAACGCGATGCAGCCGAACAGAATATTGACCGGAAGAGTGGCCCGCCCACAATCGCATTTCCGGAAGCGTGCAACCAAAACAATCATTCGATCGCTCTTCGTCGTTGCGCAACGCACCTTTCAAGCCAAAGAAATTGCACAAATACACAAAATCAAACGCTAAGTTCCTCGCATAAAGCCTCTTACAGCATTCTAACGGTTCTTATTGAACAGCTTTATTGGATTGAAACATTCATTAAACATACTTGTTTGTCTTCTTTTCGCGCGTAAGATGGTTGCATGGCTATCAAGGTCAATGCTCCTAACCAAGCATCCTTTCGGCTCGACCTTCTATTATGGCGACGGAAAATTGCCGATAGCGATGAGAATAAGCGAACACAATCGGGGCGAAATCCCAACGCTGCATGCGCGATTATTGATGACGGCGACCGCAGCGCGCTGAATGGCGCACCATTCCGATCCGTCATCACTGCCATGCAGTCTAACAGCAACCGCGTAATGCTGCCGCGACTACTCTCCAGAGAGGCATGCTCTATCGGGCTGACGAGGAGCAAGGAGCGCACCGACCTCGCGATCTCCTATCTGTGGGAGTCCGGCTTCGTTCAGCGCGCCATCGACCGCGCTATCGCTCTGCAGGAACAAACCAGAAGTGATGGAAACGCGCTTGGACCTGCTGCGCAGGGACCATTCGCTCCACTTGAGATTCCCGACAACAAGACAAAATAGAAAGGACGAAGAACGATGCTAAGCTTCAAACTCAATGGTCGAGATATAACCACAGACGCGCCGAGCGACGCGACGTTGCTCTGGGTCCTCACAGACGATTTAAAGCAGCACGGTGTGAAATTCGGCTGTGGGCTTTCACAATGCGGAGCGTGCGACGTCATGATTGACGGCGCAGTCGTTCGCTCATGTCAAACCAAACTCAGCAGCGCTGGCGGGCGTTCGGTCACTACACTCGCCGGGCTGATGGAGAATGGCAAAGCGAGCAAGCTACAGCAGGCGTTCATCGACGAACAAGCAGCGCAATGCGGTTACTGCCTGTCAGGAATGATTATGACTGCCCAAGCGCTTCTCGATCGAAACCCCACACCAACCGAATCGGATGTTCGCGCCGCGTTGAATGGCAATCTCTGTCGTTGCGGAACGCATACGCGGATCATTCGTGCCGTGTTGCGCGCAGCAGCATAAGGAGAGAGATCATGAATGCGCCATTCGACATGAACCGCCGTCAGATTCTCCGAACGACAGGCTTTCTTACTTTAACCTTTGCCATGCCATCGAATCTCTTTGCCCAAGAAGTGCAATCGCCTGAAGGCGTTGGTATTTCGGGCGGACCGGGCCTTCCAACCGATCTGAAGAAAAATCCGATGCTTAGCTCTTGGCTGCGCATCAATTCCGACGGCACCGTCACGTTATTGATCGGCAAGGTCGAGCTCGGCCAAGGCAACAGAACGGCTATTGCTCAGGTGTGCGCCGAGGAGCTTGGCGTAAACTTCAGCCGCCTTCAGATTATCGCCGGCGATACTAAGCTCTGTCCGGACGAAGGTGTTACTTCCGGCTCGACCTCGATGCCTGACGGCGCAACCGCCGTTCAGTACGCTTCGGCCGAAGCTCGCGGTATCCTACTCGGGCTGGCAGCGACAAAGCTTGGCCAGCCAGCCGAAACCATGAAAGTAAAAGACGGAACCATCACCGCCGGCAATGGAAAGACTGTCACCTACTGGGATCTCGTTGTCGGCAAAGCACTGGACGTCAAGGCTACGGGCAACCCGAAACGTGAAAATCCATCGGATTACACGATCGTCGGGACGTCGATGCCACGCGTCGACATCCCAGCCAAGATGACCGGCGGTGAGATTTTTATTCAGGACATGCACCCCGAAGGGGTGGTCTACGGCATGGTCGCACGGCCGCCCAATTACCGTTCGAAGCTGAAAAGTATCGACCTTGGGCCGATTGAGAAGATGCCTGGGGTGATCAAAGTGGTGCGCAACGGTAGCTTTCTCGGCGTGATAGCCAAGACAAAGGACGAGGCCATGGCAGCGTCGGCCGCGCTCGGCAAGGCAGGGAAGTGGGACGTTCCGAACGACATGATCGGCAACGCCGCCATCTACGACTGGCTGTTGAAAGCGCCGAGCAGCCCTAACGTAATCCACACGCAGAAGCGCACGAGCAGTGGCACCCCTGCCAAGACGGTCGAAGCGACTTACCGGCGGCCCTATGTCATGCATGGGTCGATCGGAGCATCGGCGGCAATAGCTCAACTTGGCACCGACGGCGTCATGACCATCCATACGCACAGCCAAAGCGTCTGGCAGACGGCGGAAGCAATTGCGAAAATGCTGAAGGTGGACAATGACAAGGTTCGTTGTATCCACACCCAGGGCTCGGGCTGCTACGGTCACAACATGGCCGATGACGCCGCCGCCGATGCGGCACTTTTGGCGGCTGCAGTTCCCGGCATGCCCGTGAAGCTCCAGTATACACGCGCCCAGGAGCACCAATGGGAGCCCTACAGCTCGGCGATGGTCATCAAGATCAAGGCGGGCGTGGATAACGATGGTAACGTTCTCGATTGGGAAACAGATGTGTGGTCCACGTCACACGCAACGCGCCCGGGTGGCAATGCCGGCAATTTGCTGTCGGCGCAATACCTCGACCCGCCATTCAAACAGCCGACGCCAAGAGACATTCCCGGACCAAATTTTGGCTCCGGCCGCAACGCTATTCCCCTGTACGAGTTTCCAGGGAAAATCGTGACTACGCATTTCGTTAGCGAAATGCCGATTCGAGTGTCGTCGACGCGCTCGCTTGGTGCGCATCCTAATATCTTTGCACTGGAGTCTTTCATCGACGAGTTGGCGCGAAATGCGAATGTCGACCCACTCGAATATCGGCTGCGTTTTCTCAAGGATGAGCGGGCGCGAGCCGTATTGATGAAGGCGGCAGACTTGTTTGGTTGGAGTGGCTACAAGCGCAAGCCGAACTATGGTCGCGGGATCGCTTTCGCGCGATACAAGAACTATGCGGCGCTGACCGCCGTTGCGATGGAGATTCGCGTCACTCCGCGCAACGGACAAGTGCAGGTACTCAGGGTAGCAGTTGCCGATGACAGTGGTCAGGTCGTAAACCCGAACGGCCTCGCCAACCAAATGGAAGGCGCAGTGATCCAATCGCTGAGCTGGACTCTAAAGGAAGAGGTCAAATTCAGCGATTCGGCAATCCTATCGTCCGACTGGGCGAGCTATCCGATCCTCACCTTCCAAGAAGTGCCCAAGATCGACGTGGCATTGATCAACCAACCGGGCATGCCATTCCTTGGCACCGGTGAAGCCGGCCAGGGTCCGACAGCCGCAGCGGTAGCCAACGCAATCTACGATGCAGTGGGCGTTAGACTGTACACGCTGCCGTTGACGCCGGATCGTGTGAAAGAAGCGATGAACGCCAAGAAGTAAAACAACGAACAATAAAAAGATCTAGTCTTCTCGGCAGGTGAATAAAGAGGTCGGCGCGGGGTTATCCGTGCCGACCTCTTCTTGTGTTTTCTCACTGTCTGGAAGGCCGCATCTCCGCCACAAGATCCGCAACGTTCGACCATGAGGGCTTCTTGGAAAAATGACTACGAACGAACGTCACCAGATCAGCGAGCTCGCGGTTGGATAACCCTCCCCCGAACGCTGGCATAGAGCGGTCGAGTGCGTTTTGCGGCGGTTGAATACCTTTGTCGATGATGCGGATCAGGTTATGCGGATCGGGACCGCTAACGGTGCTGCTCAACGCAAGCGGCGCCGAGCGTGCGCCAGCGCGGTGGCAATTAGCACAGATGCGAACAAATGTTGCTTCGCCCCGCCCCTCGGCGGTATCAGGCGTCGTCTGCGCCGATGGTGACGGACCAAATGCGACCTTCTGGGCAAAAGACTTAGCCGCTTTGGTCCGCTCAGCAGCTTGGCTTTGGTCTTGGAAGGAAAGCACATAAGTGGCGATGGCATTGGCATCGTCCTCGGAAAGCGTACCGAGACTATCGACCACTGCGGTCATGGCACCGGCAGCGACACCATGATCGCCATCCCAACCATCCAGAAGAAAATTGACGATGGCATTGGCCGTCCACGGCACGGCAGCAGGCGAGGCAGCGTTCAGCGCCGGCGCATGCCAGCCCTCCAGCGTTTCTCCCGCATAACGCGCGCTGCTACGGCGCTCGGCACCGAAGATGTTTCGCGGCGTGTGGCACGCACCGCAATGGCCGAGACCCTGAACGAGATAAGCGCCGCGATTCCATTGGTCGTCGCGCGACGGATCGGGCGTGTAGGCACCCGCACGCAGGAACAGGAGATTCCAGCCGGAAACCAGGGTTCGCACATTGAACGGAAAGGATAACGCGTTCTCCGAACGCGGTGCTGTGACCGGTGGACGCGTCATCAAATACGCATAAATGGCTGCGATATCGTCGTCCTTGATCTTAGTGAAATGATCGTAGGGAAAGGCTGGGTAGAGGTAGCTGCCAGACCGGTCAACGCCCTTCCTTAAGGCACGGGTGAAGGCGAGCAACGACCAGGTACCAATGCCGGTGCTCGTTTCCGGCGTGATGTTGGTCGAAAAGATCGCGCCGAAAGGAGTATCTAGTTTGCGCCCACCAGCGAAGCTCTTGCCGCCCGGCTTGGTATGACAGAACGCACAGTCGCCGATTGCGACGAGGCTGGCACCCTTGTTGATCGTAGTTTTGTCGAAGGCGCTAGGGGCAATCGGCTTAATAGCTGCAATCTCAGAATAGCGGTTCGCCCACGCGTAGAAACCTATGACAACCAGCAGCAGGACGAGAAGAATTGAAATCAAATATCGCATGGCACCCATTCGCTCACAGCAACTCGGACTACATCGATGCGAAAAATAAAACGCACCTCTA
>JAFKKQ010000388.1 GCA_017304505.1 Hyphomicrobiales bacterium
CAAAAGATACACCGCAGCGTCTCCCACCTCCTCCGCCGACACGTTGCGCCGCAGCGGCGCGTTATGCTCGGTCAATCCAAGGATATAGCGGAAGTCACCGATGCCGGCCGCGGCGAGCGTCTTGATCGGACCCGACGAGATGGCATTGACGCGGATTTTCTTGACGCCGAGATCGGCCGCAAGATAGCGCACCGATGTCTCCAGCGCCGCCTTGGCCACGCCCATGACATTGTAGTGCGGGATCCATTTCTCCGCACCGTAATAGGTGAGCGTCAACAGCGAACCACCGTCCGGCATCATCTTCTCGGCGCGCTGGGCGACAGCCGCGAACGAATAGCAGGACACCAGCAGCGTCCGGCTGAAATTCTCCGGCGTGGTGTCGACATAACGGCCGTTCAGCTCCTTCTTGTCGGAAAAAGCGACCGCGTGCACCACGAAGTCAATCGAGCCCCAGACTTTTTTCGCCGCCGCAAACGTCGCGTCGATGGTGGCGGGTTCAGACACATCGCAACGGCCGAGCACGCGCGCGCCGATGTCATGCGCCAGCGGCTCGACCCGCTTCTTGAGAGCGTCGCCCTGATACGTCACGCCAAGCTCTGCGCCCTGGGCGCGGCAGGCTTTGGCGATCCCGAAGGCCAGCGACCGGTTGTTGGCAAGCCCCAAGATCAAGCCGCGCTTGCCGCGCATGAGACCCGAGGCCTCGGCCATGAACTCTCCTTCCCCGGCAGCATCCGGCCCTGGAACGCGATCCCGGACGCGCCAGCCTCCGGCCAAGCCGGAGAAGAATCGTTGATCGGGAAAGGCTATCCTCGGACCGCGCAAGCACCCCTATGACATAGCGTCGGGGGGCCTTCAAGCGCGGGCGCGAAGTCGTCGATCCGAGGGAATATGCGATCGACAGCCGGTGTTGATTGCTGCGAGGGCGGCCGGCCTGTGCAATCGAGCTGCGAACCGAAGCGCGGCACGATCGCCGGGGCACGTTGAGGAGATCGGGTGAGCACGTTTCACCAGGATATCGAGGCGACGATACCGGCGCTGAGGCGTTACGCACGCGCGCTGACGCGCGATGCCGAAACAGCGGACGATCTGGTGCAGGACACGCTCGTCAGGGCGCTGCGATCCGAGCACCTGTTCCACGGCGGCGATGTGCGCAGTTGGCTCTACACAATCCTGACCAACCTCAACCGCAACCGTCTGCGTTCGCTCGCGCGAAGGCCGGCGCTGACGCCGATTGACGACAACGACGCACCCGATGCGGCCGGCCCGGAGGCAGGCGGCCGCGACATCGAACGCGCGCTGGCGCTGCTGGCCGAAGAGCAGCGCGCGGCGCTTCTCCTGGTCGTTCTCGAGGGACTGACCTACCGCGAAGTCGCCGAGGTCCAGGGTGTCCCCATCGGAACGGTGATGTCGCGTCTGGCGCGCGCGCGTGTGCAGATCAAAGCCTATCTCGACGGCGAGCGCCCATCGCTTCGCCGCATCAAATAAGAAGAAAGGTCAAACCATGATCGACCGCAACACACCGGTGACAGACGACGAGCTTCACGTCTACGTCGACGGCGAACTTCCGGCAGATCGCCGCTCCGCGGTGGAGGCGTGGCTGGCGAACCATCCGGAGGATGCCGCCCGTATCGCAGCTTGGCGCGGGCTGGCGGAATCCGTTCGTGCGCGCTACGGCAGCGTCATCGACGAGCCGGTTCCCGACCGGCTGACGCTCAATCGAGTCATGCGCAAGCATCGGTCATGGGCCACGATTGCGGCCGCAGCCGCGCTGGCAGCCTTCGTATTCGGCGGCGTCGCCGGCTGGATGGCGCGCGGCGCGTCGGCAGCCGCGCCAAGCGAAGTCGCACTGTTCACCGCTGAAGCGTTCAACGCTCACAAGCTCTACATCAACGAGGTGCGCCACCCGATCGAAGTCAAGGCGGATGAAGATCATCTGCTGCCGTGGCTGTCGCGGCGCGTCGGCACAACGCTGCGTGCGCCAGACCTCGGCTCGTTCGATCTCAAGCTTCTGGGCGGGCGCCTGCTCCCCGGCATCAACGGGCCGGCGGCACTGTTCATGTATGAAGGGGCCAACGGCGAACGGTTCACGATCTACTGCTCGCGGCTCCACGAAGCGCGAACGTCGTTCCGCTACAACGCCAACGGCGGCTTCGGCGCGGTGCGCTGGATCGAGGGCAACTATGGCTGGGTGGTCAGCGGCCCGAAGGACAAGGAGCGCCTTAAGGCCGTCGCCATCGCGGCCTACGATCAGGTCGAAGGCCGAACGCCTCCGCCATCGCGCGGCTCCGCCGATCAGCTCATATCGCGACGCGGATCGTAAGGCTGGCTATCGCGCCACTTGCGCATCAACGCTTCCAACTCGGGATCGGCCCGATCCGGCAGCACGATGCGCAACGTGGCATAAAGATCGCCGGCGCCGCCCTTCGACGGCAGGCCCTTGCCGCGAACGCGAAGCGTGCGTCCCGAATTGCTCCCGGACGGGATCGCGAGTTCCACCGCGCCATCGAGCGTCGGCACGCGAACCTTGCCGCCGAGCACGGCCTCGTAGAGCGTCACCGGCAATTCGAGCCGCAGGTTGGCGCCTTCGCGCGTGAATGTCGGATGCGGCGCAATAGAGACGGTGATCAACGCATCCCCTGCGACGCCGCCGGAGCCGGGCATGCCTTGGCCCTTCAGCCGGATGGTCTGTCCATCCGCCAGACCGGCCGGAATCTTGACCTCGATCTCCTTCCCGGTCGGAAGGTGCACGCGCCGCGATGTGCCGCTCGCCACCTCCGGCAGGGTGATGGTGACCGAGCCAGTGACATCGCGCGTGGCCGCAGCCGGGCCGAAGTCTTCCGGCTCGAACTGCGCGCGCCGACCCCCGCCGGCCGACCGCGCCGCGCCGCCGAACATTTCTTTCAAGATGTCGTCGATACCGCCGCGGAACCCGCCGGCGCGACCACCTCCGCCGCTGCGCTGAGCGCCCTCCGGACCCCAGGTAAAGGTCTCGAACCCGCCGTTCTGACCGAACCCTTGGCCGCCGGCACTGCCGCGCCCGCCACCCGGGCCGAAGCCCTGGAAGCGCGGCTTGCCCTCGGCATCGATCTCGCCGCGATCGAACGCTTTGCGTTTATCCTGGTCGCCGAGAATTTCGTAGGCGGCGTTCAGCTCGGCGAACTTGGTCGCCGCCTTCTTGTCCTGCTTGTTGGCGTCGGGATGCAGTTTCTTGGCGAGCTTCCGGAACGCGGACTTGATAGCCGCGGGGTTCGCATTTTTCTGCACCCCCAGAACGTCGTAGGGGTCGCGCATCCTGGCAACTCCAAGGAATATCTATGGCCGCACGAATTGGCGGCCGCCCAGCCGATACTTTGGCTTATATTTGGTGCCGATTGTGGCAGAGCGCAACGATTGCCGCACGCGGCCGGTCAGGACCGCCTCCAAGGCCGCAGGCTCTTGACCTCCCAGGCCCCCTTCTTCGCCCGGCAAGCCTCTCCTTGCAGCCACGTCTCGGCTCCTTCCCTGCGGACATAGCTCGCAAGGAAATCGCGGCACGTCGCACCGTCCCGATCGTAGGCGCTGGCAATCGGGGTCACCGTGCCCCGCGCGCCGCTGCTCGGATTTTCCCAGGGGGCGCTGGCCTCCTTGATGCCGCGCTTGAGCAGTTCGACGACAGCCAGACGGGTGAAAACCAGATCGGTTTCCGAAGGGAGGCCGGCTTTGGACGACGCGGGCGAGACGGGCCGCGAAGCGATCGAGCCGGTCGTGTCCTCGCTGGCGTATGCCTGCGCCCCTCCATCCCCGCTGCTGCCGAACATCGAGCCGAACTGGCCGGAAACGGCGCAGCCGCTCACACCCATTGCCAGAACGGTGATGACAGCCAGCCGTAGGCTTGCTGCGGCGGTTCCACTATATAGGGAATGCCGGGACGGGCGATGAGCCACCGGGCCGGCCATAACGGGTACTCCACAAACATGTCCGATGCCGCTCCGATAAAACACCCAGTCGGGTTAACTATTGGTGATTTCACCGCCGCCGACGAACCCATGCGGCTGTTCGCGCAGTGGATGGACGAAGCAGCCCGCAGCGAGCCGTCGGATCCCAATGCCGTGGCGCTCGCCACGGTCGATGCCGACGGGCTGCCCAATCTCCGAATGGTGCTGTTGAAGGGCTTCGATGAGCGCGGCGCTGTCTTCTACACCAACATGGAAAGCCAAAAGGGGCGCGAGCTGGACCGCAGCGCCAAGGCCGCGCTGCTGTTCCACTGGAAATCCCGCGCCCGGCAGGTGCGCATGCGCGGCCCGGTCGAGCACGTCTCGGCGGCCGAATCCGACGCCTACTTCGCCAGCCGCTCCCGGCTGTCGCAGATCGGCGCCTGGGCCAGCAAGCAATCGTCGCCGCTGGAAAGCCGGCTTGCATTCGAGAAGGCGGTGGCGCTCTACACCGCGAAATTCGCCATCGGCTCGGTGCCCCGCCCGCCGCACTGGGCAGGGTTTAGAATCATTCCGATGTCCATCGAATTCTGGGAGGATCGCCCGTTCCGCTTGCACGAGCGCATCGAATTCCGCCGCGCCCAGCGCGGCGCACCCTGGAGCAAGGTGCGGCTCTATCCGTAGGCCCGTCACGCGCCGCGGGGCGCCATCCCAATACCGTTTCGCGGGCAATCCTGCTCAAGAGAAAATAAGGTAGAGTGACCGGCATGGCGACCGCGCCGCAGACCAATCAACCGCGCCGCACGCTGCTGCTCACCGGAGCCAGTCGCGGCATCGGCCACGCCACCGTCAAGCGCTTCTCGGCGGCGGGCTGGCGGGTCATCACCTGCTCGCGCCACGCCTTCCCCGAGAACTGCCCGTGGGAAATGGGACCGGAAGACCACATCCAGGTCGACCTCGCCGACCCCTTGAACACGCGACGCGCCATCGACGAGATCAGGCGGCGCCTGCCGAATGGCGAACTGCATGCCCTGGTGAACAACGCGGCGATCTCGCCCAAGGCCGAAGGCGGCAAACGCCTGTCCTCGCTCGAGACCACGCTCGACGTCTGGCAGCAGGTGTTCCAGGTCAATTTCTTCGCGCCGATCATGCTGGCGCGCGGTCTGGTCGATGAGTTGAAGGCCACC
Source organism: Hyphomicrobiales bacterium (assembly GCA_017304505.1). Taxonomy (GTDB): domain Bacteria; phylum Pseudomonadota; class Alphaproteobacteria; order Rhizobiales; family Xanthobacteraceae; genus Z2-YC6860. The sequence goes on from JAFKKQ010000388.1 coordinate 5,099, forward strand.
AAGGGATCGGTGGTCAACGTCACCTCGATCGCGGGCTCGCGCGTCCATCCGTTCGCCGGCGCGGCCTATGCCACCTCGAAGGCCGCCCTCGCCTCGCTGACGCGGGAGATGGCCGCCGACTTCGGACCGCTCGGCATTCGCGTCAACGCCATCGCGCCGGGCGAGATCGACACCGCGATCCTGTCGCCCGGCACGGAGGCGATCATCCCGCAGATTCCGCTGCACCGGCTCGGCACCCCGGACGAGGTGGCGAAGATCATCTATGTGCTGTGCACCGAAACGTCGTCCTACGTGAACGGCGCCGAAATCCACATCAACGGCGGCCAGCACGTCTGAGCCGGTGGCGCGGCCATTCGGTCTACCGCGCGATCGAAGCCCGCCAGGCGAACGCGCGGCTTTCGAGGCGGGCAAACACGCCGTGCTCCAGGACGAGCATCAGGATCACGAACGTGACAATCCAGGCCAGCACCTGACTCATATTGAACTGGCCGAACCAGAAGAAGAACATGTATCCGATGCCGTACTTCAGGCCGAACGTCTCGGCCAATGCAACGACCTTCCAGGTCACGCCGAACGCATAGCGGAACGCCGAGAAAATATAGGGCATGAGTTGCGGCAAGTAGACCTTCCGAATGAGCAACGATCGGTTGGCCTTGAACGTCACGCCCATCTCGACCAGCGAATTGTCGATCGCCTTGGTGCCTTCGAGGATATTCACCGCGACATAGGGCGTGACCACCGCCATGACTGCGACAAGCCCGCCCGCCTCGCTAAAGCCGAACCACATCACCGCAACGAACACCATCAGGATCGTCGGCATCGTCAGCATCAGCGGGATCACCACCAGCAGCGAGCGCTCCAGCAGGCGGCTCAGCCCCATCGCCAGGCCGATGGCGATGCCCAGCAGCATCGAGGCGGTGAAGGCGACGAAAATCCGGGCGAGCGTGATGCCGATGTGGAAGAACGCAGACTTGCCTTCCGGCCCCGGCGTCGCAAGATTGTGGGCGATCGTGTCGCCGATCACGAGCGGTCCGGGCAGCACGTCGGGGTCGTGCATCAGCCGCGACGCGATCCACCACAGCAGAAGCAGGACGACGATAGACCCCGTCCGCAGCACGATGC
>JAFKKQ010000389.1 GCA_017304505.1 Hyphomicrobiales bacterium
AGGCGCTGGTGCGCATGCGCCATCCGACCTGGGGCGTTGTGCCGCCGGCATCGTTCATTCCAGGCGATGGCGATCCGCAGCTTCGCGCGCTGTCGGAGTTTGTCGTCGGCCGGGCAATGGCGGATTGGGCTGCTTTTGTCCGGGGCGGGTCGCCCATCGAGATGACGATCCACCTCCCCATGTCCGTCCTCGAGGATACGGATTTCATCGACCGGATGTGCCTGCAGCTTCCCATCGGCTTTGCACCCGCCCGGCTGACGGTGGAGATCAGCAGCGTCGATGTTGGCCGCAATCCCGAACTGGCGCGGCGGGCCGCCAAGCAGCTCGAGACTTACAACGTCGGCATCTCCATCGACGATGTAGCGGCGGAGGCATCGTGGGCCGATATTGACGATTTTCCGATCGCCGAACTGCAGGTCGACCGGAGCTTCGTCCTCGGCTGTGCCAACGATCAGTACAAGCGTGCGGTGTGCAGCATGATCCTCAAGATCGCGGAACGGCTCTCATTGGGCCAGGGGTTCCTGTTCGCCAAGCCCCTGGAAATGCATAAATTCGCGCGAACCATGCTGCGGCGGCGGTCGGTCCCGGCCAAATAGCGCGGCAGCCGCGGGCTCGCCGGAACGCATATTTTGCGACGGCTGAGTGGGCGAGACAAAACGCCGTCGAGGATGTAGAACCGCGCCGTCAGAACGGACGGCGCCATGACTCCCCCGACTACGCCCCTGATGGTCAAGATTTGCGGCCTGCGCACGCCCGAGGCGCTGGACGCCGCGCTTGTCGCCGGCGCGGATATGGTCGGGTTCGTGTTCTTCCCGCCTTCGCCGCGCAATATCGATGTCGAGGTGGCGCGAAGCCTCGGCGCCCGCGTGCAGGGCCGGGCGAAGAAGGTGGCGCTGTCGGTGGATGCAACCGATGCCGAGCTTGCCGCCGCGGTCGAGGCGCTTGCGCCGGACATGCTGCAATTGCACGGCGGGGAAACGCCGGAGCGCGTTGCCGCCGTTCGCGCGCAGTTCCATCGGCCGGTGATGAAGGCGCTGCCGATCGAAAGCCGCGCGGATCTTGCGCCGATCCAGGTTTATGCCAAGGTGGCCGACTGGCTGCTGTTCGACGCCCGCGCGCCGCGCGAGGCGACGCGGCCCGGCGGTCTCGGCAAGACGTTCGACTGGCGGCTTCTCGAAGATCTTGCGCCCGGCGTGCCGTTCATGCTGTCGGGCGGGCTCGATGCCGGCAACGTCGCCGAGGCGCTGCGCATCACGCGGGCGCCAGCAGTTGATGTATCCTCCGGCGTCGAGCGTGCGCCGGGTGAAAAGGACCCCGAAAAAATCCGGGCCTTCGTGCGCGTGGCGCGCGAAGCCGACAGGATGCTCGGCAGCAAAAGCATGAGCCCGGCATGACCGCTCCGCAGCAGCCCAACTCGTACCGCACCGGGCCCGACGATCGCGGTCATTTCGGCATCTACGGCGGCCGCTTCGTCGCCGAGACGCTGATGCCGCTGATCCTCGATCTGGAGAAGGCTTATGCCGAGGCCAAGGCCGATCCGTCGTTCAGGCGCGAGATGGACGCGCATCTGAAGAACTATGTCGGCCGCCCGTCGCCGCTCTATTTCGCCGAGCGGCTGACGCAGCATTTCGGCGGCGCGAAGATTTACTTCAAGCGCGAGGACCTCAATCACACCGGCGCGCACAAGGTGAACAATGTGCTCGGCCAGATCATGCTGGCCAAGCGCATGGGCAAGCCGCGCGTCATCGCCGAGACCGGCGCCGGCATGCACGGCGTCGCAACGGCGACGCTCTGCGCCAAGTTCGGTCTGAAATGCGTGGTGTTCATGGGCGCGACCGACGTCGCCCGTCAGCAGCCAAACGTGCTGCGGATGCGCGCGCTGGGCGCGGAGGTGCGCCCGGTGGAAGCCGGCGCAAGAACGCTCAAGGATGCAATGAACGAGGCGCTGCGCGACTGGGTCACCAATGTCGCCGATACGTTCTATTGCATCGGCACGGTGGCGGGACCGCACCCTTATCCGATGATGGTGCGCGATTTCCAATGCGTCATCGGCGATGAAACCCGCGTGCAGATGCAGGAGGCCGAGGGCCGGCTGCCGGATTCGCTGATCGCCTGTATCGGCGGCGGCTCCAACGCGATGGGGCTATTCCACCCGTTCCTCGACGATCGCAGCGTCGACATCTACGGCGTCGAGGCGGCCGGGCATGGCCTCAAGAAAAAACATGCCGCCTCGGTTGCGGGCGGCCGTCCGGGCGTGTTGCACGGCAATCGCACCTATCTGCTGATGGACGACGACGGCCAGATCGAGGAGGCGCATTCGATCTCGGCCGGCCTCGATTATCCCGGCATCGGCCCCGAGCATGCCTGGCTCGCCGATCTCGGCCGCGTGAAGTTCCTGTCGGCGACCGACAAGGAGGCGCTGGCCGCGTTCCAGCTTTGCAGCCGGCTCGAAGGCATCATCCCGGCGCTGGAGCCGTGTCATGCGCTCGCCAAGCTCGGCGAACTCGCGCCGAAGAAACCGAAAGACCACCTGATTGTGGTCAATCTCTCCGGCCGCGGCGACAAGGACCTGGAGAGCGTGGCCTACCATCTTGGAGGCAGGCTGTGATCCGGCTTTACACCTGGTGGCACAGCGGGTCGCGGCAGAAGCGCACCGGCTGGACGCTCACCGCCGTCGCGCTGGTCTATCTGCTCTACTTCTTCAAGGCGCGGTTGTTCGAAGCCGGGCCGCCGATCACCAAGCGGGAGTGGTTCAACGTTGTCGCCATGCTGGTGCTGATCGTCATCGGCACCATCAATATCCGCATGGCGGAAATGAAAGAACGCAATCAGAAAACCTTGCCGCTCATTGATTCCAACGAACGCCGCCGCAAATGACCACCCGCATTGATCGACGTTTCGCGGAGCTTGAGCACGAAGGCCGCGCCGCGCTTGTCACCTTCACGATGGCGGGCGATCCCGACACCGAGACATCCCTCGCGATCATCCAGGCGCTGCCCAAGGCCGGCGCCGACATCATCGAGCTTGGCATGCCGTTCACCGATCCGATGGCGGATGGACCGGCGATCCAGGCCGGCGGGCGGCGCGCACTCGAAGCCGGTCATACGATGAAGAAAACGCTGGCGATGGTGCGCACGTTCCGCAAGAACGACGATGCGACGCCGATCGTGCTGATGGGTTACTACAATCCGATCTATATCTACGGCGTCGAACGCTTCCTCAAGGACGCCAAGGCGGCCGGAATCGACGGACTTATCGTGGTGGACCTGCCGCCCGAGGAAGACGAGGAGCTTTGCCTGCCGGCGCTCAAGGCGGGTTTAAGCTTCATCCGGTTGGCGACACCGACAACCGATGACAAGCGCCTGCCGGCCGTGCTCGCGAACACGTCCGGATTTGTCTATTACGTGTCCATCACCGGCATCACCGGCGCGGCGACGCCCGATCCGGATCTGGTTCACGCCGCGGTCGCTCGCATCAAGCGCCATACGGCGTTGCCGGTGGCGGTGGGCTTCGGTGTGCGGACGGCCAGGCAGGCCCGTGCGATCGCCAAAGGGGCCGAAGCGGTTGTGGTCGGGTCGGCGCTGGTCGCCACCATCAAGGACAGCCTCGACAAGAACGGCAAGGCAACGGCGCGCACGGTCAAGGCGGTGACCGCGCTGGCGTCGGAACTGGCCGGCGGCGTGCGCGGGGCGAAACGGAAAGGCTGAGAGCTCTGCCGCAGGGTTGTTGCGGAGCTTGATGCGGTCGTCCATCTGTAGGGTGTAGTAAGATGACGACGTGTCGTGGAGGCCGGGCAGAACCGGTGCATGATCGCGAAGTCAAGAAGTTAAAGAGTGAGAGGCTCAGACCGGTCCGATGAATTGGATCTCCAACGTTGTCCGGCCGAAGATTCGCAACTTCCTCAATCGGCGCGAGTCTCCGGAAAACCTCTGGATCAAGTGTCCGGAAACCGGCCAGCTTGTGTTCTACAAGGATGTCGAGGCGAACCAGTTCGTCATTCCGAGCTCCGGCTACCACATGCGGATGGGGGCTGCGGCGCGGCTGAAGTCGATCTTCGACGAGGAAACCTGGCTCGACATTGCGGTTCCGGCGGTGGCGGTCGATCCGCTGAAGTTTCGCGACGAGCGCCGCTATGTCGATCGTTTGAAGGACGCGCGCACCAAGACCGGAATGGCTGACGCCATCAAGGTGGGCCTGGGCAAGCTCGAGGGCACGCCCGTCGTCGTTGGCGTGCAGGACTTCGGCTTCATGGGCGGCTCGCTCGGCATGGCGGCGGGGGAGGCGGTTGTCGCTGGGCTGATGGCGGCGGTCGAGCGCAAGACGCCGTTTATCATGTTCGCGGCATCGGGCGGCGCACGGATGCAAGAGGGTATCCTTTCTCTGATGCAATTGCCGCGCACCACCGTCGCGGTGGAGATGCTGCGCGAAATCAAGAAACCCTACATCGTGGTGCTGACCAATCCGACCACGGGTGGTGTCACCGCCTCCTACGCCATGTTGGGTGACGTGCAGATCGCCGAGCCCGGAGCGCTGATCGGCTTTGCCGGCCCGCGCGTCATCGAGCAGACCATCCGCGAGAAGCTGCCCGACGGTTTCCAGAAATCGGAATATCTGCGCGATCACGGCATGGTCGATATGGTCGTCCATCGGCATCAGTTGCGTTCGACGCTTGCCGAACTGTGCCGGGTGTTGACCAGGGCGACCAAACCTGCGGAACGGGTTGCGGCGCAGGAGCTGTTGCCGCCTGTGCCGCCTTCGGCATCGGGCGTGCCGGCTTGAGCGGGGCATCTTTGCTGCGGCGATGATGAGCGCGCGACTATGAGCGCCTATGAACCGGTCATCGCGCGCCTGCTGGCGCTGCATCCGAAGCGGATCGACCTCTCGCTCGATCGCGTGCGGCGCTTGCTTGAGCGCCTGGGTCATCCGGAGCGGCGTCTGCCGCCGGTCATCCATGTTGCCGGCACCAACGGCAAGGGTTCGACCGTCGCCTTCCTGCGCGCCATGCTCGAGGCGTCGGGGCGCAGCGTCCACGTTTACACCTCGCCGCATCTGGTGCGCTTCAACGAGCGCTTTCGTCTTGGTGCGCCCGGCGGCGGCAGGCTTGTCGGCGACGAAGCTTTGGCCGCGGTGCTGGAAGAATGCGAGCGCGCCAACGGCGACGAGCCGATCACGGTGTTTGAGATCGAAACCGCGGCGGCGTTTCTGCTGTTCTCGCGCCATCGCGCCGACGTGACGCTGCTCGAGGTCGGCCTGGGCGGGCGGCTCGACGCCACCAACGTGATTGAGCAACCGATCGCTTCCGTCATCACTCCGGTGTCGATGGATCATGTGGAATTTCTGGGCGACACGATCGAAAAAATCGCGGCCGAAAAAGCTGGGATTCTTAAGCGCGGCGTCCCGGCCGCGCTCGCGCCGCAGACGGAAGCCGTGCTTGCCGTGATCGAGCGCGAGGCGGTGCGCGTGCGAGCGCCGCTGCGCATTTCCGGCGAGCACTGGAGCGTGCATGCCGAACGCGGCCGGCTAGTCTATCAGGACGACGACGGATTGCTCGATCTGCCGTTGCCGAAACTTAACGGTCGTCACCAGATCGATAACGCCGGCACCGCCATCGCCGCGTTGCGCGCTGCGGGCCTTTCGTTGCCGCTTGCCGCTTTCGAAACCGGCATCGTCAGGGCCGAATGGCCGGCGCGCATGCAGCTTCTGACGCAAGGCAGCCTGAAAGCGCTGGCGCCGCAGGGCAGCGAGTTGTGGCTCGACGGGGGCCATAACGCGGAAGGCGGCCGCGCCATTGCGTCGGCGCTCGGCGATCTGGAGGAGCGCGTGCCGCGCCCGCTGGTGGTGATCGCGGGCATGCTTTCGACCAAGGACAGCCTGGGCTTTCTGCGTAATTTTTCCGGCATCGCGCGCCGCGTCATCGCCGTGCCGATTCCGCATCAGGAGAAAAGCGTTGCGGCCGAGACGCTGGTGGACATTGCGCGCGGTGTCGGGATTCCGGCCGAAAGCCATGACCATCTCGAAGCCGCGCTCCTGGCCGTTGGCCGGCTGGGGCTGGAGCCCGCGCCGCGCATCCTGATCACCGGTTCGCTTTATCTTGCCGGCGAGGTGCTGGCGCAGAACGGCACGCCGCCGACCTGATGGCGGAGCACACGCGGCCTGGCGCCCATCCCGAAAACACGATGGCCGGGACATGCCCGGCCATTGCGCAAGAATAATATTGAAGCGTGGGTCACTCCGCGGTGGAGTTGATCCACTGCTCGAGCTTTTGCTTCGGCGCGGCGCCGACCTGGCGCGCGGCCATCTCACCGTTCTTGAAGATCATCAGCGTTGGGATCGACATGATGCCGTACTTCGACGCCACGCCGGGGTTCTCAGCGACATTGAGCTTCACGATCTTGACCTTGTCGCCCATGACACCGGCGATCTCTTCGAGAGCCGGCGCGATCATGCGACACGGACCGCACCACTCGGCCCAGAAATCCACCACGACCGGGCCAGTCGCCTTCAGCACCTCAGCTTCAAAGTTCGCGTCGGATACCTTTCCAACGGTCATGGAACACCTCGTTTTTAGAATTGAGAACGTTCAGCCCCAAAGGTCATCCTGGAGTGTTGCCGGAACGTATGGAGCCCTCAGGGCAGCGTCAAGCCGCCTCACGGGGTGATGCCGTACTTTGGTTTCGACAAGACTGCGCGGGGCCCGGCGGTCGCTCTTGTAATCGGCGATCAGCACCGCCTCTGGCGTCACCACCAGCCGGTCGACGATGCCGCTCACGGTGCGCGCGCCGATCTGCCCAACGATCGGAACCTCGGCGCGGCTGCCGGGCGCGAACAACGCGGCAAAACGCGGGTCGGCGACGATCGCCAGCGCCCGGCTGACGATGCCGTCACGCTCGGTGGCGTTGAAGTCGGTGCCGTGGCGTCCGACGAATCGCTGCGTCGCTTCGGTTCGGTGCTCGGGCGGGATCTCTGGCAGCGATTGCAGCAGCCGATGAGTCATGGTGCCGCGCTGGAGCGCGCGCCGCCGCGCGATGCCCGACGAATGGCTCGCCCCCGCCTCGGCGGTAAGCTGCGACGGCCTGAGCGTCGGGATGTGCGCGGGTGCGCCGATGCTTGTCGAAAGCCATTCCGGCAGCGCGGCCGGCGGGGCCTGCGGTTTTGCTTTTGCGGCAAACGGCGGCGCCTGCTCCGGCGCGGTCTTGCGGTAGCGCCGCACCTGTTCGTCGCCGTAGTCGCCGGCCTCGATGGTCAGCAGGCCGGACGTTTC
>JAFKKQ010000549.1 GCA_017304505.1 Hyphomicrobiales bacterium
CCCGCATCGGCCAGGAGTACTCGAGCAACGTCCACGCCGTGGATGTCGCCAATACGGCAGACCAGGCCCACGTCATCATCTGGAAGCGCAACGGCTGGCTGGCGCAGTACGTGCCCGAGGAGGTCGTCAAGAATTACGACAAGGGCTACTACGACGCCGAAGGCTTCGAGGTGGTCACGCGCGTTCTCGTCTCGCCGTTCGGCTATAACACCAACCTGGTGAAGAAGGAGGATGCGCCCAAGAGCTTTGCCGATCTGCTCGATCCGAAATGGAAGGGCAAGATGGTCAAGGCGCATCCGGCCTACAGCGGTACGATCATGAACGCGACGTTCCAGATCGCGCGCGATCTCGGCTGGGGCTACCTTGAGAAGCTTGCCAAGCAGAACATCCTGCAGGTGCAGTCCGCGACCGATACGCCGAAGAAAATCGCACTCGGCGAGCGAGCCATCATGGTTGACGGCGCGGGCTATCTGGTGATCCGCAACAAGGAGGCCGGCCAGCCGGTCGACGTGATCTATCCGTCGGAGGGCACGCCGGTTGCCACCAGCCCGAGTGTGCTGTTCAAGGCCGCGCCGAATCCGAACGCGGCGCGGTTGTTCTTTAGCTGGATGCACGGTCGCGAGGGCCAGCAACTGCTGATCGATTACGCGCGGCAATATTCCGCCCATAAACAAGCGGTGGAAAAGCCCGGCGTCCGCAAGCTCTCCGACATCAAGCTGATGAAGGAAGACCCGGCCGGCGTCGAGAAGGGCGCTGAAGAGATCAAGCGGCGCTACGCGCAAATCTTCAAGGTGTGACGTTCGGCCCCGTGGCCGAATTTTCATCATAGGACGTGGCGCTGCCCGCCTCCGGCAAGGAGACGGGCAGCTTCTATGGGGTTGGCGATGACCGTCGCAGCATCCGAGCCGCTTCCGCGCGCGGGGCGCGGCTTCGATTCGACGAAGCTCGTGCTTTATGCCTTCGCGGCGGTGTTGGTGTTGCTGATCGTGCTGCCGATGTCGTGGCTGGTGTA
>JAFKKQ010000390.1 GCA_017304505.1 Hyphomicrobiales bacterium
GACTGTCCCGACCTCGGCTCCTGCCGCAACAACCAATACCGCGACCTGACCGACGACGAATTCCGCAAGATCGCCACGCGCAATATCGAAGCGCTCAATGCGGCGACGGAGGGATTGTCCGGCGACCGCATGCGGCTGCACATCTGCTGGGGCAATTACGAAGGCCCGCACAATTTCGACCTGCCACTCACCAAGATCATCGATCTTGCGTTCAAGGCGCGCCCGCAGGCCGTCAGCATCGAAGCGGCCAACCCACGCCACGACCACGAGTGGGAGGACCTCAAGACCGTCAAAATCCCGGACGACAAGATCCTCATTCCGGGCGTGATCGACTCGACCACGAACTTCGTCGAGCATCCCAAGCTGGTCGCACAGCGGATCGGCCGTTACGCCGATATCGTCGGCCGCGAGCGGGTCATCGCCGGAGTCGATTGCGGCTTCGGCACCGCCGTACGCACCGATCCGATCGTGGCCGACAGCATCGTCTGGGCCAAGCTGCGCGCGCTGAGCGAAGGCGCGGCCATCGCCAGCCGGCGTCTATGGGGATCGAAAACCGCATGAGGATCGGACTCAAGAGCCTGCTCGTTGTCGTTGCTGCCGCGGCGCTTCCGCTCGCTCCGCCGGTCGAGCGCGCCAACGCGGCCGTGCAGCAGCAAGCCAGTGCCGCGAAAGCAAAGCGCCACGTCCACCGTCATTCCTCAAAACGCCATTCCACGACGCGCCGCTGGCGCGGCTATGGCTTCCTGCCCGGCTACCGGCCGCAGATTCCGGACTCCGTTCCGCTGGGCCGCTCGGCAATGACCGGTGGTTACGAGATGCGCTACTGGCACTATGGCCAGTATCTCTACGGATGGGGCCGCCCGCGATTTTTCCGCGGCCGCTGGAACGGCGGCGGCTTCGGTCCGTGCTGGGCAACAACACCCATCGGCCTGATGTGGACCTGCGGACGATAACCGGACGCCCCGATCCGCAGGTTGCCTACACGCCCGCTGCTACGCGGGGTGGCGTGAACGCCGCAACAGGCTTTGGCGGCTCGGTCCAACGCTCGATCTCCACCAGCGCCGTCACCGAGCTTGGACCCTGCCCGAGCTTCGAGGTGCCTTGATCTTTCGTCAGCATGTTCGCATTGCCGTGCAAGCACAGCGCCTGATCGCTATCATCGGCCGGATCGTACCAAGCCCCGCACGACAGCCGCACCACGCCGGCGTTGACAGTGTCGCTGACGATCGCACCCGCAAGGCAAGCGCCGCGGTCGTTGTGAACGCGCACCACGTCGCCGTCGTGGATGCCGCGCGCCCGCGCGTCGGCCGGGTTGATGGTGATCGCTTCATGTCCGGCGACCTTGCCGCCGGCGCTGACCGGACCGCAATCCATCTGACTGTGCAGGCGGTCGCGCGGCTGGCTCGAGATCAGATGCAACGGATAGGCTTGCGCCTGCGGCCCACCGAGCCACTCCCAGGGCTCCATCCAGGTTACATGCGCCGGGCAGTCGTCATAACCGAAGGCTGCGATCTTTTCCGAATAAAGCTCGATCTTGCCGGACGGCGTGCGCAGCTTGTTCTTCTCGGGATCGGCACGAAACTCGCCGAAAAGCACGTACTCCTCGGCCGTCGCCGGGATTTCCAGGTATCCCGTTTGCCAGAACGTATCGAAGTCGGGGATCGCGGCAGCGTTCGCGCCGGCACCGCGGCGCATCTGCTCATAGAGATGCCGCAGCCACGCCTCTTCGTCGCGGCCCTGCGTGAACGTCTCGGCAAAACCAAGACGTTCGGCCAAACCGCTGAAAATATCGAAGTCGTTGCGCGCCTGGCCGACTGGATCGACCGCCTTCTGCATGGCAATGATGAATTTGTCCCGCCGCGCGCCGCCGATGTCGTTGCGCTCCAGCGACGTGGTTGCCGGCAGCACAATATCGGCATGCCGCGCGGTGGCGGTCCACCACGGTTCGTGCACCACGACAGTATCGGGCTTCTGCCAGGCACGACGCAGCTTGTTGATGTCCTGGTGATGGTGGAACGGATTGCCGCCGGCCCAGTACACCAACCGGATGTCCGGATAGACGCCGCGCTTGCCGTTGAAATCGTAGGACTCGCCGGGATGCAGCAGGCAGTCGGCGATGCGCGCCGCCGGGATGGTGACGTTGAGCGGGTTCTTGATGGCGTCGAGCGTCGGAGCGGCAAAAGCCATCGGCGCCTCGGCCAGCCCCGCGCCCGAACCGTAACCGAAACCAAAACCACCACCCGGCTGTCCGATCTGCCCAAGCGCCGCCGCCAGCAGGATGACGCCCCAATAGGGCTGCTCTCCGTGGTGCGCACGCTGCAGCGACCACGACGCCGTCACCATCGTGCGCGCTGCGGCCATGCGCCGCGCCAACGTACGGATCGTCTCCGCCGGCACGTCAGTGATCGCCGCCGCCCAATCGGCATCCTTGGGCTGCCCATCAGTCTGGCCCATCAGGTAGGGCAGCACTCGCTCAAAGCCGGTGCAATGTGTAGCGAGAAAAGCGCGGTCATGCAGGCCCTCGCTCACCAGCGTGTGCGTCAGCGCGAGCAGCATCGCGGTATCGGTGTTCGGCCGGATCGGTATCCATTCAGGGCGAACGGTCTCCGGCCCGTCCTCACGGATCGGGCTGACATTGACGACCTCGACGCCCGCCCGCGCCAGTTCCGCGATCCAGCCTCCGGTGGCGTGCGAAGCACAACCGCCCTTGCTCACCTGGGTGTTTTTCGGATTGGCGCCGCCGAACAGCACCATCAGTTTGCTATGGCGCGCGATGGATGACCACGACGTCAGCGGACCCGCCACCGCTTGAGGTGTGCCGAGAATATGCGGCAGGAACGCCAGCGCCGCGCCGAAGCTGTAGTTCATGACCTGATCGACATAGCCGCCGGACGCGGCAAGAAAACGATGAAGCTGCGCACGCGCTTCGTGGAAAATCCCGGCCGACGACCAGCCCTGCGAGCCGCCCATGATCGCGGCGTTGCCATGCTCGCGCCGGACCCGATCGATCTCGCCCGCGACCAGATCGAGCGCCTCGTCCCACGACACCGGGACGAACGGCTCACGGCCCCGACCATCATCGCGGCCCGGCCCATTCTTCAGCCAGCCCTCACGCACCATCGGTTGGGCAATGCGCGCTTGCGAGTGCACGGATCGCGGAATCGCGTCGATCAGGTGCGAGGGATCGGGGTCGCGCTCGAATGGCCGGACCCCGACCACACGCCCACCTTCCACTTCGGCCAGAAAGGCACCCCAATGTGAATGATTACGGATCAGCTGCATGTGCGGTCGGCCCATTTTCGATTCCCACCAATATAACCGATGTCGCCCCCGCGCGTCCCGGGGGTGGCACCTCCAGCGGACACCAGCAGCAGCGGAAATCGAAGGCTCAAATCGAGGTGGGCGCTTGCGCGCCGCACCGCGGCAAAGCCAATGGGCGTGCCCCACCCAACGTGCGGAACAATCAACGCATTGCATCGGCACGACCGGCGCGCGTGGGCTGCGACACCGCAGCGTATCTTGGTTCGCTGTAGCGTTTCCGTTATCGTGTCGGCATTCGCTCGATGAAGAATCCGGGACACGCTGATGACGTATGACGTCCTGATCGTCGGTTATGGACCAACAGGAATGCTCGCCGCGACATTGCTCGGTCGCGCAGGTCACCGCGTCGCCGTGTTCGAACGTCACAAGTCGCTCTACAACCTGCCGCGCGTCGGCATCGTTCACGACGATGTCTTGCGCATGTTCCAGGAGGTCGGCTGCATCGACCGCATCTGGCCCTCGACGTATTTCCTGCCGGTCTATGAACTCGCCAAGAATGGCCGCGTGCTGCTGTCGAGCGAGGTGGCGGCGAACGCGACACACGGCTGGCCGGAGTATATTTCGATCTATCAACCCGCGTTCGAAGCCGAACTCGATGTGCTCGCCAAGGCGCAGCCGACCGTCGATGTGTTCCAGGGGCATCGGGTCGTCGCCATCGATCAGAACGCCGAGCGCGTCGAGATCGAGGTGGAAGAAGACGGCGGCGCGCGGCGCCGGGTGCAGGGCCGCTACCTCATCGGCGCCGATGGCGGCAACAGCTTTGTCCGCGAAACGCTGGGCATTCCGTACGAAGACCTCGGCTTCGACCAGGACTGGCTGGTGATCGACGCCAAGGTCAAGCACGAACGGCCTGACATGCCCGCCATGCGCCAGCTGTGCGAACCCGAACAGCCGGGTGTCACGCTGCGGATGGGCCCCCATCACCGGCGGTGGTCGTTCATGATCTTCCCGGGCGAATCGCCGGAGGATGCGGTCAAACCGGAGAGCGTCTGGCGGCGGCTCAATCGGCCCGAAGGCGGCACGCCGGAGGAATTCGAGCTGGTCCGTGTCGCCTCATATAAGTTTCAATCGCGGTTCGCCGAGCGCTGGCGCGACGGTCGCATTTTCCTCGCCGGCGACTCCGCTCATCAGATGCCGCCGTTCCTGGCGCAGGGCCTATGCTCGGGCTTCCGCGATGCGCACAACCTCGCCTGGAAACTCGACCTCGTGCTCAAAGGCCAAGCGCAGCCCGCGTTCCTCGACACCTATATGGCCGAGCGCGGCCCCAACGCCCGCGCCACCATCGTCGAGAGCATGCGCGTCGGGCTTCACGTTAATGAACGCGATCCCGAGAAGGTGGCGCGGCGTGACGCCGAACTGATGGCCCTTCAGGCGGAAAAGGAGCGCACAAAAAGACAGAAGCAATTGATCGCATTCCGCGTGCCGGGATTCGAGTCGGGCTTCGTCGCGCATAGCCGTCACGACGTTCACGGCGCGGGCGACGCGCTGGTGCAGGGGCGCGTGCGGCACAACGGCAAGGAGGATCGCTTCGACGATCTGGCCGGACGCGGCTTCATGATCATTGCACGCGACGGCGACCCTGCGTCAGTGCTGTCGCGCAACGATCTCGATTTCTGGCAATCGCTCGGCGGCCGCACGATCCGCATCGGCGGCACGCCGGCGAAGGAAACCGACGACGCCTTTGTCGACGTCGACGGTCAATACAACAGGCTGATGGACGAATACGGCTGCAACGCCATCGTCAAGCGCCCGGACTATTACATCTTCGGCGCCTGCCCGACCGTGGCAGGTCTGCCCGCGCTCATGGCCGACCTGCGCAGCCAATTGCAAACGTAGCGCCCCCGCGTCTGCAAGGGCACCGGCTTACTTGATCGCCAGCGGATTGACCGGCGAGCCGACCGCTCCGGTGATGGGGATCGCCGGCGCCACGAACAGGAATTCGTAGGTCCTATCCGCCGCGCAATCGTCCGCCAACTCCTTGAGCTGGAAGATCTCACCCATCGTCATGCCCATGATCGGGATGGTGATCCAGTGCCAGGGCTGGTTGATGCCCTCCTCGCTTTCGTTGGGACGCACCTCGCAACCCCAGGTGTCGCTGGCGAGCGCCGCCAGTTCCGTGCGCTTGATCCACTCCAGCGTTTCGAACGCAAAACCCGGCGCGTCGCCGCCGGGATAGCCATCCCAGCTTCCCGCCTTCCGACACCGTTCCATCTGGCCGGTGCGGACGATGATGTAGTCGCCGCGCTTGACCGTGACGCCCTGTTTCTTCGCTGTGTCGTCGAGATCGGCACAGGTGATGCCGTAACCGTCGTCGAGGCAATCGACACCCTTGAAACGGGCCACGTCGAGCAGTACGCCCCGACCCACCATCTTGTTCTTGGTCTTCTCGATGCCGCACTTCTGCGCACCAGCCGAGGTGACCTCGCGGCAGTCGTAGCCGTTCCACATATGGTTTTCGTAGAAGACGTGGCCGAGCCCGTCCCATTGTGTGCCGCACTGCAGCGGCATGGTCACCATATCGTCGGCGGCGCGGATGCCGCGCTTGTCCAGTACGCCTGAATAGGCGTCTGTGCCGGTGCGCAACATGGTGTGGATCGGGTTGGTGCGCCCCATCGCCGGGTATTTGCTTTTGGCGCCTTGCGGCCCGGTGTGGTCGAAGTTGAGTGCAAGCGAAATCACCTTGCCCTTCTTCACCAACCGGGTCGCCGCAACGATGTCCTCGGCCGTGGTGTAGTTGAGCGTCCCGACCTCGTCGTCCGGGCCCCATTTGCCCCAGTTCTTGTACTTCTCCGCGGCATCGCGCAGGTCCTGACGGGTATACTTCTTGGCCATAACGTTCCTCTGCTTCCGGGGCTATTCCGAGACGATCGGGGTGGGTGCGAC
>JAFKKQ010000534.1 GCA_017304505.1 Hyphomicrobiales bacterium
CCGTCGTCAGCCCGAACGTGCCCACCGAGAGCAGCGAGGACGCGACCGCCGCGATCATCGGCATGCCGGTCGAGAACAGCAGCCCGGGCACGATCAGGAAGCCGCCGCCGATCCCGAAGAAGCCGGACAGCAAGCCGACGGACAGCGCCGCCCCGGTCACCTTCGGCACGCTGATGCGGCCGCCGGCCACCATGTTCGGGTCCCCCACCGGCTGCGGCTTGCGGCGCAGCATCAGCACGCCGACCACCACCATCAGGATCGCGAACAGCAGCAGCAGCCGCTGCCCGTCGAACACCTTCCCCAGGCTTGATCCGATGGCAGCCCCGACGATGCCGATCACGGCGAACAGGATGGCCGGACGCCAGCGGACCCGGCCGGCGCGGGCGTAGCCGGCAAAATTCGCGAAGGCGTTGACCGACACCGCCAGGGCGCCGGTGCCGATCGCGGCATGCGGCTCGAGTCCGACGACGTAGTTGCGGCCCCACCAGGGATAGCCCGTCAGCCCATTGAATTCCTGCCAATACCAGAGGTAGGGCATGTTCTCGGCGTCCCACTCGACCCGCATGCCGATCTGCTTCTCCGGATGCTCAATCTCATACCAACCGTCCGTAAAGCCGCTCAGATATGCCCAATCGCTCGGCTCGCCCGGCTCCGGCAGGCGGCTCAAGTCGATCTCTTCGCCCTTCGCGCCGACCGCATAGGGCCAGGTCGAGGATTTCAGCGCGAGGCGGCGGTCGTTTGTCTCCGCTTCCTGATTCGGATGGATCGTGAGGCGGTCGGGCACCGTGATCCGGCACGTTTGGTCGAGGAAGGGGCGGCCGAAGGCAAGATGCTCGCCCCACATCGCCCGCAACGGCACATCGCTCTCGTTCTCGACGCGGGAAGTGACGTAGAGGGTCGGATCGTTTGTTTCGAGCCGCAGCGTCCGCTCCAGCACAAAGGGCGTTTTGAGCGTGCGGACGGTGAAGGCGACCTGAACGGCCTGCTCGGATTCTTCGTCGACGCGGACA
>JAFKKQ010000288.1 GCA_017304505.1 Hyphomicrobiales bacterium
CACGGGTTCCTGTTCAACCGCGGCGAGAAGATGTCGAAGTCGGTCGGCAACGTCATCGACCCCTTCACGATGACCGATACCTATGGCGTCGATCAGTTCCGCTACTTCTTCCTGCGCGAGGTGCCGTTCGGCCAGGACGGCAACTACAGCCACGAAGCTATCGTCAACCGCATCAACGCCGACCTCGCCAACGACCTTGGCAACTTGGCGCAGCGCTCGCTGTCGATGGTCGCGCGCCAGCTTGGCGGCACGCTGCCCAAGCCTGGCGCATTCAGCGACAACGACAAGGCGATCCTGGCGGCCGCCGATGCCATGATCGGCACCGCGCGCGAGCACATGAAGACGCAGGGGCTGCATCACGTCCTCAATGCCGTCTGGGCCGTGGTTGCCGAGGCCAACCGCTATTTCGCCGGTGAAGCACCCTGGGCGCTGGCGAAGACCGATCCGGCGCGGCAGGGTACGGTGCTCTACGTCACCGCGGAGGTTCTTCGTCAGGTCGCCATCCTGTGCCAGCCGTTCACTCCGGCTTCAGCGGCGAAACTGCTCGATATCCTCGGCATCCCGGCCTCGGAGCGGCAATTCGACCGTCTCGGCCGGGCCGATGCGCGGATCGCAGCGGGGACGGCGCTGCCGGCGCCCGCCCCGGTGTTCCCGCGTTATGTCGAACCCGAGGCCGCCAAAGCCTGACGGAGAAGCCACAAAGCGATGCTGGTCGACAGCCATTGCCACCTCGATTTTCCCGACTTCAAGGACGACCTTGAGGGCGTGGTGGCGCGCGCGAAGGCCGCGGGTGTCGGCCGCTTTGTGACGATCTCCACACGGGTGAAACAGCAGCCGGACCTGCTCGCCATCGCGGAGCGTTTTCCCGATGTTTATTGTTCGGTCGGCACCCACCCGCACAACGCGCACGAGGAACTGGACATCGGGGCGGCGCAACTGGTCGAGCGCACGCGCCATCCCAAGGTCGTTGCAATCGGGGAGGCGGGGCTCGATTATCACTACGACAACAGTCCTCGGGATGCGCAGGAGCAGGGCTTCCGCGCCCATATCGCGGCGGCGCGCGAAACAGGTTTGCCGCTGGTGATCCACGCGCGTGAGGCTGATGACGACGTCGCGAAGATCCTGCGCGACGAAACCGCCAAGGGTGCGTTTCCGGCCGTTCTGCATTGTTTCACCGCCGGCCGCGAGCTTGCCATGACGGGAATCGAGCTTGGCCTGTACATCTCCTTCACCGGCATCCTGACGTTCAAGCGGTCGGACGACCTGCGTGCGATCGCGGCGGATTTGCCGGCCGACCGCATCCTGGTCGAGACGGACTCGCCCTATCTCGCGCCCGGCAAGCATCGCGGCAAGCGCTGCGAGCCGGCCTACGTGGTCGAAACCGCCAAGGTCCTCGCGGACGTGCGCGGCGTGACGCCCGACGAGATCGCCCGCCAGACCACGGACAACTTCTTCCGGTTGTTCGCCAAGGTGCTGCGGCCGGAATGACGACCACCTTCACCATCCTTGGCTGCGGGTCCTCGATGGGCGTTCCGCGTCCGGCGCTGGGTTGGGGCGCCTGCGATCCCAAAAACCCGAAGAACCGTCGCCGGCGGACATCGCTGCTGGTGGAGCGGCACGGGCCGAAAGGCGTGACCCGCGTCCTGGTCGACACGTCGCCGGACCTCCGCGAGCAGCTCCTGGACGCCGACGTGGATTGGCTCGACGGCGTGTTCATCACCCATGAGCACGCCGACCATTGCCACGGCATCGACGACCTGCGCGCGCTGTTCGTCCGCAAGCACCGGCGGGTCGATGTGTACTTTGATGAAACGACGGCCAGGACGCTGAAAACGCGCTTCTCCTATTGTTTCGAAACGCCGCCCGGCAGCGACTATCCGCCGATCGCAACGGCGCATCCACTGACACCGGGGCGGGCGGTGACCATTGAGGGAGAAGGCGGCCCAGTCACGGCCCTTCCCATCCTTCAGCAGCACGGCGATATCCCTTCGCTCGGCTTCCGCTTCGGCGGCTTCGGCTATTCGTGCGACCTGAAGGACATGCCGGATGAAAGCGCCGCAGCGCTCGTGGGGCTGGACGTATGGGTGGTCGATGCGCTGCGCTACAAGCCGCATCCAAGCCATTTCAGCCTGGCCGACGCGCTCGCCTGGATCGAGCGGCTGAAGCCGAAGCGCGCGATCCTGACCAATCTGCACGCCGATCTCGACTATGAGACACTGTGCAAGGAGTTGCCGTCGCACATCGAGCCTGCCTACGACGGGATCAGCGTTACGTTGGCTTCTTAATTGTTTTCTGCGATTATAATATTAAATCATTGATATATAATAATTTTATTCCTCATATTTTACTTTAAGTCTGCCTTCGGCATGGCTCGACTTAAAGGATCGACACGCCACGAACATCCTCGGCCCGCTCGATCGGAACGAGCATGCCGATCCCAGTGTCGGCGCCGACGTGCTCTTGCTCGCGTTTCGGCAGTTTGGCGAAGATGGCGTCGCGGATCGGGCCGGACTCGTGCATCTCGACCTTGCCCCAGAACCGCAGGAAACCCGACGGCAGCACGCCGTCGCGTTGGGCCTTGAAGTTGGCGTACATGACGACCACGCGGTTGTCGTGCTGCACATTCTCCAGCGCCGTTTTCTTGGTGCGCTCCCAGTAGGCGAGGTGCTTGTCGTCGAACACGACCATGCTGCCCTTGGGGCCGATGTTCGGGCCATTGCCGCCGGCGGTCGCGAGCAGGCAGGGGTAGCCGTCGGTCCAGGCGTTGTTGATGAGATTTTTGATGGTCTGACTGAGGGCCATATCGGGTTCTCTCATGCTGGGCTGACGTACCGTGGAACGGCGCGCCAGCCCGGAAACGACCGCACCAGACTACAGCGATTTGACGATGGCCTGAACCTTTGGCCAGGCCTGCGCGCCGTTCCCCTTCATCAGTTTGAGATAATCGGCGTTCTCCCACTGGACGATACCGGCCTCGAAACTGGGGCGGTCCTTGATCCGCTTGTACCAGTCGACCACCTTCGGCCGGCTGTCGATCATGCCGAGGATGTTGAGGTGCTCGAGCCGCGTGATGTAGGGCGTGAATGCCGCGTCCGCGATCGTGTAATCGTCCCCGACCAGCCATTTGTGCTGGGAGAGGGCGAGTTGCATTTCGTTGAGCAGCTTCTCCATCCGCTGGACCGCGATGCGGAAGTGCATGGAGTCCATGCCCTTGTCGATCACGTCGCGCCGGCGCTCGCGTTTGAAGATGTTCGGAATCTGCTCGAGCATTTTCTGACCGGCTTCGCCGCGCTCGATATATTGATACCGGAACGCAATGCCGAAGCTCAGAATGGCGATGCAGGCGTCGTGGATGTCCTCGTCGAGTTGGATAGTCCACAGCCGCACCTGGGCACGCCCGAGCGAATTCGGCGGCATCAAAGGCGGGTTCGGGAATTGCTCGTCCAGGTACTCGTTGATGATGTTCGATTCCTGAACCGCAACATCGTCGTGAATAAGCGTGGGGACCACCGCCCGGCGATTGAGCTTGATGTACCATTCCTGCTGGTGCTCGCCGGCACGCAGGTTCATGTGCCGGCTTTCCCACTCCAGGCCCTTCTCTGCGAGGCACAGCCGTACCTTCTGCGCGCAGGCCGACATGTCGTTGTGATAAAGTGCAAGCATCGCGTGCCTATTCCTCTGCGTTAAATCGAACTCACACCAATCGGGCAGGAACCGATTCGCGCCGGATTCGAGTGCCGGCCAAGTCGATCTTTGAGCATACTGATCTGTGACCGAGTCAAGTTTTAGCGATGTCAAACCCGATCGGCCGCGCTTTCCGGATGTGTTCGAATCTGCCTGATGGCCTGAGCGGCTGTTTCCCGATGGCTGTTAGCGTATGCGGGGCTATTGACGACTGTCAATATTTTTCGAACAATTGTTCGATAATCGAACAAGGATGAAAATGCCGAAGCGGATGCAGGATGGGCGCGCGCCCGATACGGAATACATCGCGGGCCTGGAGAAGGGGCTGGCGGTCATCGAGGCGTTTGGACAACGCCAGTCGGCGTTGACGGTCTCGGAGGCGAGCGAGGCGGTCGGAATTTCCCGCGCCGCCGCGCGACGATGCCTGCTGACGCTGCAACATCTGGGCTATGCCGATTACGACGGCAAATATTATCGCCTGTCGCCGCGCGTGCTTCGGCTCGGCCATGCCTACGTCAACTCCAGCCCGCTGCCGCGCTTCGTTCAGCCGATCATCGAAGCGACGAGTGAGCGCACCCAGCGCTCGATGTCGGTTGCCGTGCTGGATGGAAGCGACGTGCTGGTCATCGCTCGCGCGCTTGTCCGCCGCAGCCTTTCAAGCGGCCTTGGGATCGGTAGCCGGCTGCCGGCCTATTGCTCGGCGAACGGCCGGGCGCTGCTGTCGGAATGGCCGGACTCCGACATCCAGCGTCTGCTCAAGCAGGCCCCCATCCGGCGTCTCACGGCGTACACGAAAACCGGCGCCTCCGACATCCTCAAGGAGATCAGGGCGGTGCGCGGGCGAGGCTATGCGCTCAACGACCAGGAGGTCGAGATCGGAGTCCGCACGATTGCCGTTCCAATCCATTCGCGTTCCGGCCAGATCGCGGCGTCGCTGAGCATGTCGGCGCCGCCCGACGGCTCGGACGATGCAGGCAACCTGGTCACGCTGCTGCCGGAGATCGACGCCGCCCGCAGCCGGATTGAAGCGTTGCTGTAATCGGAGCCGCGTCAAAGCGGGCGGCCTGAGTGAGTGAGCGGAGGAGGGGCCCCACCCCACTCCGAAGCTTCGGTAATATCGGTGACGCGGCATACGAGCCGTTTTTGGGTCCCGTGACACGAGCGTGCGACGGGGCTGCGGCCTTGCAGCGGTGCCGGCTGCTTGACGCGCCCTTGCGTCGCCCGTACGATTTGATGCGAACATTCGTTCGAATATCGAACAATATTGGGGGGTCCTTTGGCACACGCTCGTCGCCGCTCGTTCGCTGGTCATCTGTTGGGTCTTGGCGTTGTTGCCGCGTTGACGGCGGCGGCGGGTTTCGGCGCTCCCGGAAGCGCGCATGCCCAAGATAACTATCCGTCGCGAAAGGTGACCTTTGTCGTCGCGACCGCGCCCGGCGGTTACGCCGATGCCGTCGGCCGCATCATCGCCGACAAGCTCGGTGCCCGGTTCCACCAGAACTTCATTGTCGAGAACCGTGGCGGAGGCGGCGGCAACATCGGCGCCCGCAGCGTCATCAGCGCCGGCCATGACGGCTACACCGTTCTGGTGACGACGACCCAGCTCGCGATCAACGAGACGCTCTACAAGAACAAAGGCTTTTCCACCAACGACCTCACCGCGATCTCGATCCCGGTTTCGGCGCCGGAGGTCATCATGGCGCATCCGAGCAACCCGGCGAAGAACTTGTCCGACCTCGTCCGTGCGGCGAAAACCACGCCGCTGGTGTTCGGCAGCGCCGGCGTCGGCACCGGCTCCTATATCGAGGCGCAATACCTGTTCAAGGTTCTGGCCAAGGTCGAAACCACACACGTCCCATTCCCAGGCGGCGCGCCGGCTCTGAATGCCATCCTTGGAAACCAGATTCCGACACTGGCGCTTACGGTGTCGCCGGCCATCGCCAGCATCAACAGCGGCGCCTTGCGAGGACTTGGCATCGCAGCGCCGGAGCGCAAGTCGTTCGTGCCGTCGGTGCCGACCTTTGCCGAGGGCGGTTTCCCGAACTATTATGCGTCATCCTGGGTCGGCTTCTTCATGCCCGCGGGCGCCCCGAAGGACGCTGCCGAGAAGCTGAACGCGGCCATCAGCGACGTACTGAACGACGAGGGCGTAAAGCGGCGGCTGACCGCTTTGGGCGCCGAGTTGATCCATTCGCCGCTGCCGAAGACGAACGAGTATTTCCAGAGCGAGATCAAGCGTTGGGGCGGCATGGTCCGGACCCTTGGGTTGTCCGTGAACAACTGATGCGCCACGCCGCCGGCGCGGCCAAATTACAGACACGCCAGCCTTCGCGATTGGCTCGTCCGACATCCCAGCATCGCCAATAAAGATATTGGCGATGCTGGAGTTTTGGCCCGACGCAGGCAGCAAACGATCCTGCGGATTGTCGCTATAAATATTCCATAATATGTCTTATGCGAATCAGATCATG
>JAFKKQ010000289.1 GCA_017304505.1 Hyphomicrobiales bacterium
TTCGTCCCACGAAACCGGCGTGAACTCGCCGTTCTTGTCGTAGCGGCCGTTGCGCTTGCGCAGGAGCGGTCGCGTCAGCCGGTCATGGCCGTACATGACCTTGGAGAGGAAATAACCTTTGACGCAATTGAGGCCGCGATTGACCTCGGCTTTCATATCGCCGTGCGTCGCGACCACCCGGCCGTCCTTGGTCGCGACCATGACGCCGCACCCCGTGCCGCAAAAGCGGCAAGGTGCCTTGTCCCATTTCATCTCGGTGGCCGCGCGATCGGTGACGAGATTTTGCGCCATGACCGGCACCGGCATTCCGCCCGCAGCCGCTGCCATCGCGGCCGCTTCCATTTTCAGGAATTCACGGCGATCCATTCCGCCCTGGTTCATTACCGCTCTCCCGCGATCGAGTAACATCAACCAAATCGGTGCCATGAAACACGAGGGCCGCAGTCAGCACGTCGGGCATCCGCGAGATCCGATTTAATGTCGTCCCGATTGCACCGACGTCGGCGCCCTCGATGACCACGACCAGCTTGCCTTTCGGGTCGCGGCCATAAATTTGCACCCCGGAGAGTGCCGCGATGGCGCGTGCCGCCGCATCGAGCCGTTCAGGCCGCGCTTGGACGAGAACGCTGGCGATCTCCGCGACTAATGCCCCACTTGCCGTGCCCCACCGGCTGCCGATGAAGTCGCGTCGATCGATATTCGATCCGTTCGATGCTGCGGGCATGGCAGGCCTCATTTCGAGGGTGGCCCCGGCGGGCCGTTAATCACTTGATAAATCCAAACGGTGAGCCCCCAGGTGCCGACGGTGGCGACGGCAATCGCGGGCATGAGCACCGCGGTGACGAGGAGAAATGCGTAGATTTCCATCCGTCGCTGATGCGACGCATTCCCGCGCGCGGTGGCCGGCCGTTCCTGCATTCAGTATTAAAATGACGCGGCCGATCGCCGGACAACTATCCGAAGGTTTAGACGGATTGTCTGCGGAACATGCCGGATACTGGAGGAGAGTCGCGCGGCAACAACCGCTTGCTTCGCGCAAGCTGAAACACCGACAGGCTGAACGATCGGCTCGGTCAGCGGCAAGCTCCACCTAAACCTAAGTTCAATTCCATTCGCGATATGCGGGTTTTTATTTTGTACGTCAGGCTTGATGCCAGTCGCATTCGCCCGCGAGGCGCCCTGTGTGCCGGTGCATTCGGTGACGGATTGCGCTCGCCCCCATCGGCAGAGCACCGATCGCCGGCTCCGACGAAGGAGCTTTCGATATGTCTGACGCACAAAGCCCCAACACGAACGACAACGTTCGCCCTCCCTTCGCAGGCGCTGCACCGGCAATCGACTACATGAGGGATGCGCTACAACGCTCCGTCCTGTTTGCCGACGTCTTGCGCCAGCGCGGTAATTCCTATCGCAAGCATGCGAAAGAAAAGACCCCGCACGTTCTTGATTACGAGATCGAGCTGATCATCGATGGCCGCAAACTGGGGCGGCCGGTCAATTATGGCCTCGCGCGGGTCATTCCACCCGCCGGGGTCGAGATCGACATGACGCGCCGTCCGTTTGTGGTTGTCGATCCGCGGGCCGGTCACACCCCGGGGATCGGCGGTTTCAAGTCTGACAGCGAAATCGGCGTCATCTTCAGGGCCGGCCATCCCTGCTATTTCATCGGCTTCCTCGCGGAACCGATGCCGGATCAGACCATCGAGGACATTGCCTGCGCGGAGGCGGCTTTTCTCGAAAAGGTTATGGCGTTACATCCGGACGCTGACGGGAAGCCGGGCGTCATTGGCAATTGCCAGGCCGGCTGGGCGATCATGATGCTGGCAGCCATTCGTCCAGAGCTGTTCGGCCCCATTATCATTGCCGGCTCGCCGCTGCAGTACTGGGCCGGCGTTCACGGCAAAAATCCGATGCGATATCTGGGCGGTCTGCTCGGCGGAAGCTGGCTGACCGCGCTTACAAGCGACCTTGGAAACGGCAAGTTCGATGGAGCCTGGCTGGTTCAGAATTTTGAGAATCAGAATCCGGCGAACACATACTGGACCAAACAGTACAATCTCTACTCGAAGATCGACACCGAGGCCCCCCGTTATCTCGCGTTTGAGCGTTGGTGGGGCGGTTATGTCAATCTGGACGCCAAGGAAATCCAGTTCATTGTCGATGAACTGTTCATCGGCAACAATCTTGCGAGCGGCGGCATCAAGACATCCGACGGAACGGCGATCGATTTCCGCAGCATCCGCTCACCCATCGTCGTGTTCTGCTCGAAAGGCGACAACATCACGCCGCCGCAGCAGGCGCTCGATTGGATTCTCGATCTCTACGAGAGTGTCGACGACATCCGCTCATACGGCCAGACCATTGTCTATACGATTCACGAAAGTGTCGGACATCTCGGAATCTTCGTCTCCTCCAACGTCGCACGCAAGGAGTACGGCGAATTTTCCAGCAACATCGACCTGATCGATACGCTCCCGCCGGGCCTGTATGAGGCCGTGTTTCATGCCAACACTGCGGACACGGCAAACCCACACCTCGTCTCGGGCGATTGGATCATGCGCTGCGAGGCGCGCACGTTCGACGACATCCGGGCGCTCGGCGGCAACGATGCCGCCGATGAGCGTCGGTTTGCGGCAGCCGCCCGCGTCTCCGAGATCAACCTCGCGCTCTATCGAACGTTCGCCCAACCGTTCGTGCGGGCGATGGCCAATCCGCAGATAGCCGAGTGGCTTCGAGGGATGCATCCTCTGCGGCTACAGTACGAGATGTTTTCCAATGCCAACCCATTCATGAGGCAGGTCGAGGCCGCGGCCAATCGAACTCGCGCCGAGCGCAAGCCGGTCGATACCGACAATCCCTTCCTCGCAATTCAGGAAGCCGTGTCCCGACAGATTGCCACGGCGCTCGATACCTGGAGAGATGCGAACGAAAGACTGGCGGAGCAGACGTTTCTGGCGATCTACGGGTCGCCGGTGGTGCAACGCGCTGTCGGCGTCGACCCGCTTTCGGACGGGCGGGCGCGCCGCGCAGGGAAAAGCCCGCTGCACAAGCAGTTCATCGAACGGCGGATCGCCGATCTCAAATCGCGGATGCGCGAGGGCGCTCTGCGTGAGGCGCTGGTGCGCGCCATGCTTTACGTGGGAATGGCGCGGGGCTCGGTTGACGAGCGCGGGTTCGAAGCGATTCGCCTGATCCGCCTTGCCAGAAGCGAAACCTCCCGATTGACGCTTGCGGATTTCAAGAAACTCGTCCGCGAGCAGTTTTTTATGCTGCTGATCGACCAGAACGCAGCGCTCGAGAGCATCCCGGCGCTGCTGCCGGACAGCGCGGAGGAGCGCGACAAGGCGCTGGGCCTGTTGCGCGATGTGATCGGCGCCGCGGGCGAATCCACGCCGCAGGTCAGGACGCGGCTCAAGTATGTGTCCGGCCTGTTCGAGCAAACTCCGCCAAAATCCAATATGTCGGAAATTCCGGCGCTTGAGACGGCCAGAAGGCCCGATCTCCCGAAGGCTTCATAACCGCAAGGCCCAGGGATTTTCCGGTCATCTTGCGGAGGGATCATCCGATGGCGATGTCCGCAGCAACGCTCCAGCCTCCAACGCAGCCGCATGCCAAATACGAGCGGTTGATCGCAAGGGCCAAAACAGTTCCACCGGCAAAGACGCTCGTGGTGCACCCATGCGACGAAACCTCGCTGCGGGGCGCGCTCGAGGCCGCGGATGAAGGGATCATCATTCCGATCCTGGTGGCTCCCGCCGACAAACTGAAAGCTGTCGCAAGCAAGCACGGCCTCGATATCGGCAATTGCGAAATTATCGATGTCTCGCACAGCGACGCCGCGGCGGACACCGCGGTCCAGCAAATTCATGCCGGGCGGGGCGAGCTGCTGGTGAAAGGCAGCCTGCATACGGACGAACTGATGCGGGCGGTGACGTCGTCCAAGACGGGCCTCCGGACCGCGCGCCGGATCAGCCATGTCTTTGTGATGGATGTGCCGTCGCATTCGGAAACCCTGTTTATCACGGATGCTGCGATCAATATCTTTCCCGACCTCGACGCCAAGCGCGACATTATCCAGAACGCCATTGACCTGTTCACGCGGGGCGGCCTTGGCACACCGCGCGTCGCGATCCTCTCGGCCGTGGAAACCGTCACGTCGAAGATTCCTTCGACGATCGAAGCCGCCGCGCTTTGCAAGATGGCCGAGCGCGGCCAGATCACGGGCGGAATCCTCGATGGACCGTTGGCCTTCGACAACGCGGTGGATGCAGAGGCTGCACGCATTAAAGGCATTAAGTCGGAGGTGGCCGGACGAGCGCAGATTCTCGTGGTGCCGGACCTCGAGGCCGGCAACATGCTCGCCAAGAATCTTTCGTTCATGGCGAACGCGGACGCCGCGGGCATCGTGCTCGGCGCCCGCGTACCCATCGTCCTGACCTCTCGCGCGGATACGGTGCGCACCCGCATGGCGTCATGCGCGATCGCGGTGCTCTATGCCGACGCATGCCGCCGGATCGCGAGCGTGCCGGAGGTTTGATCGCTCATGAACTCCATCCTCGTCGTCAATGCGGGTTCGTCCAGTCTCAAGTTTCAGGTCTTCACAACGGACGCGGAAGGCCCAACGTCAACCATCCGAGGTCAGCTCGACGGTATCGGGACGCGTCCGCGCCTGCGCGCAACCAGGGCGGATAACACCGTTCTTGCCGACCAGAGTTACGAGCCCGGACAGGTGGCCGATCTCGCCGCGGCGGCCGTCGCTGCCGGCACCATGCTGCGGGAAAAGCACGGCGTCAGCTTTGCCGCGGTAGGCCATCGCGTCGTACATGGCGGGCCGGTGTACGAGCGGCCTGTCCTGATCGACGACGACGTGCTTTCGCAACTCGAGCGCTTTGCGCCGCTCGCCCCCCTGCACCAGCCGAACAATCTCGCACCGATCCGCGCCATTCGCGAGCGCTTCCCGAGCCTGCCCCAGGTCGCGTGCTTCGATACCGCGTTCCATCGAGGGCATACGCCAGCGGCGAATTATTACGCCATTCCGCAACACCTCTATAACGATGGGGTTCGGCGCTACGGCTTCCACGGCCTGTCTTATGAATACATCGCCAGCCGGTTGGAGCAGATCGCTCCGGCCATCGCACGGAGCCGGGTGATTGTCGCGCATCTCGGCAGCGGCGCGTCGATGTGTGCACTTGCCGCAGGCCGCAGCGTCGAAAGCACGATGGGCTTCACCGCGCTTGATGGGCTGCCGATGGGCACGCGGCCGGGACAAATCGATCCAGGCGTCCTCCTCTACCTGCTGATCGACAAGGGCATGAGCCCCACGGCGGTTCAAAAGTTTCTTTATTCGGAGTGCGGGCTGAAGGGCCTGTCCGGCATCAGCAACGATGTCCGCGACCTGCAATCGAGCGAACAGCCGGGTGCAAGGCTTGCGATGGAACATTTCGTCTATCGCATCGGACTCAATGCCGGAATGCTGGCGGCGGCGCTAGGCGGACTGGACGCCTTTGTCTTCACGGCAGGGATCGGCGAGCGGTCCTCGATCGTTCGCGCGCGCGTCGCCGAGCGTATCGCCTGGCTTGGGGCGGATCTCGATCCGGCGGCCAACGAGGCTGGTGTCACGGTCATATCCCGGCAGCAGAGCCGGGTTGCCGTTCTCGTCGTGCCGACCGACGAAGAGCTGATGATCGCAAGGCACACGCTCGTGCTGCTGTCGTCTGATGCGGCCCGAAACACCGACCAAAGGCGGACCGCATGAGCATCCCGGTCGCCAGGGCGCCGCTGCTCGAAGGCAAACGCGGGCTGATCGTTGGCATCGCCAACGAGCATTCCATTGCGTGGGGTTGCGCCAAGGCATTCCGCGCGCTCGGCGCCGAACTGGCGATCACCTATTTCAACGACAAAACCAAAGAGTTCGTCGAACCGCTGGCGCGCGAGGTTGAAGCTCCCATTGTGATGCCGCTTGACGTCGGCGTCGAAGGACAGATGGAAGCGGTGTTCGACCGCATAACCAAAAAATGGGAGCGTCTCGATTTCCTGGTGCACTCCATCGCGTTCTCGCCGAAGGGCGCCCTGGGCGGCCGCGTTGTCGACGTCACCCGAGAAGGTTTTCTCACCACTATGGACATCTCGTGCTGGACATTCATGCGAATGCCGAACCACTCATGAAGAACGGCGGCACGCTTTTCACCATGACTTACTACGGCAGCCAGATGGTGGTGAAGAACTACAACATCATGGGCGTCGCCAAAGCGGCGCTCGAATGCGCCGTCCGTTACATGGCGGCCGAACTCGGCCCCAAAGGCATCCGCGTTCACGCCATTTCCCCCGGACCGCTCGCGACGCGCGCCGCATCCGGGATTCCGGAGTTCGATCAGCTTCTCGACAAGGCGAAGGCTAAGGCTCCCGCGCGCAGCCTTGTCAGCATCGACGACGTGGGTGCGGCAACGGCATTTCTGGCTCACGACGCCGCGCGGCTGATCACCGGAGAAACGCTCTATATCGATGGCGGCTATCACATCATCGATTGAGGTGCGACAGCCGGAAGGACAGGAGATGGGTGCCATGACCATTGACGACTTACTGCCGTCGGCACTGGATTGCCGGAAAAAGAGCGCTGAGATGGAGGCCGCAAAGGCGACCGAATACATGCGCCGTCGAAACGTCGCCGAAAACGAAAAGAAAGAGCTGATCGACCGCCTTAGCAAGCCTTCCGGCGTGAACGATGAAGAGCGGATGAAACGTGCTGCCGCCATCATCAATCGTGCGGTCAGCAACGGGCTGGCCGAGGTGGAGGTCACCCGGTTCCCGAACAAGATGTGCACCGACTTCGGGCGCGCCATCAATCAGCAGGAACCCGGTTGGGAGGAGACGCTGACAGGGCTGCCGAAGGAACTCTATCTGTTCTGGAAGGTACACCTCGAGCCGCGCGGCTATCGGATCAAATATCAGATTGCCGACTGGCCGAACGGGATGCCGGGCGACGTTAGCATCACACTGATGTGGAAATGACGTTGTCGGAACACGTTGCGATTCCCGCAAGAGGGCGTCATGGGCCGAAACAAGAAGCAAAAAGACAAGAACGGGAAATTCAAGCGCAAGGTCTACGAAAAGGAGCTTCGCAAGCTACAGGTCCAGCTTTGTTACTTGCAGGGATGGATCAGGTCGGAAGGGCAAAGAATTATCATCGTCTTTGAAGGCCGCGATGCCGCCGGCAAGGGCGGCACCATAAAGGCACTGACCGAGCGTGTCAGTCCGCGTGTGTTTCGCGTTGTCGCGCTGCCCACTCCGTCCGAGCGCGAAAAGACTCAAATGTTCATCCAGCGTTACATGGAGCGATTTCCGGCCGCCGGCGAGGTCATCATCTTTGATCGGAGCTGGTACAACCGGGCGGGCGTCGAGCGCGTGATGGGCTTCGTCGACGAGAAGCAGTGTACGCGCTTCCTGGAACTTTGCCCGGAAATCGAAAAGTATATCGTTGGCGCCGGTATCAGGTTGATCAAGATCTGGCTCGAAGTCGGAATGAACGAGCAAGAAAAGCGCTTCGCTGCCCGGATCGACGATCCGCTCCGGCAATGGAAGCTCAGCCCGATGGATGTGGAATCATACGCACGCTGGTACGATTATTCACGAGCACGCGATACTATGCTGAAGGCGACGGACAGCAAGGACGCGCCGTGGGTGATCGTGCGTTCGGACGACAAGCGGCGGGCTCGGCTGAACTGCATCTCACACATCCTAAGCAGCATTCCGTACAAAAAGGTTCGGACCCCGAAGGTGAAGCTCCCTCCAAGGTCCAGCAAGGGTGCGTATGACGATCAAAAAACCCTCAACGGTCGGCATTTTGTAGCGGAACGTTACTAGCTTTCGCGGCGGGATCGAATCGTTCTGACCTCGTATCGCATACACTTGAGAAACTCGATTGTAAGGGGCGCCGGCCTCGCACCACGCTAGTTTTTCAGCGCCGTTTCGATGCAGTTGATCAAGCTTGCTTCTGCGTAAGGCTTCACCAGAAAACCGTGGGCTCCGGCCGCGAGCACTTGCTCTTTCAATTTCTCTTCGAAGAATGCCGTAACAAAGATGATCGGCACGCAATTTCCTTGATCAACCAGCCGCGCCTGAAGCGCGACACCGCCCATGCCGGGCATTCTCACATCGGTCACGATGCACGACACCTGGATTACTTCGCCCGATCTAAGGAAATCTTCGGCTGTAGCAAAAGCCAGAGTCAAATAACCGCGCGACCGTAACAACTGACGGGTGGATTCCCTAACGTCGATGTCGTCGTCAATAATCGCAATGCTGGCGATCATCAGAATCTCGAGTGATTGTGCCGAGGCTTGCAAACCGGCCGACATGGGCAACGCGGCGCAGCACCCCATCGTTCTCGCCACATTGAGATATGAAGCTGGGAAGAACAGCTATACTTACGTTTAAGATGGCCAGCTACGAGCTTTCACGCTTCAGCTCAAGCGCGTCCGACATCCTGATCAACTCTGCGAGGGATTTCGCACCCATCTTCCGCATGACATTACCGCGGTGAACCTTGACGGTGATCTCGGTGACGCCAAGCCTTGCCGCGATCTGCTTGTTCATGAGCCCACTGGTGACTAGCACAATGACTTCCTTCTCGCGCGGCGTGAGGGTGAGAAAGCCCTTTTTGATCTTCTCAACCCATTTGTTGATCGCCCGCTCGCGAAAATCTTTCTGGATGGCGGCGCGTACGGCATCGAGGAACTCCCCATCGCCGAATGGCTTGGCCAGAAACTCAACGGCGCCGGCCTTCATAGCCTTGACCGTCATCGGGATATCGCCGTAGCCCGTAATAAAGACGATCGGAACACGGATGCCGGCCTTCTCAAGATCGGTTTGGAAGTCGAGTCCGCTGGTGCCCGGCAGCCTGACGTCCAGCACAAGGCAGCAGGGTGCATCGGGTATTGGTTTCTGCAAGAACTCGCTGGTCGATCGGAACAGGCGTGCTTGCATCCCAACGGAGCGCAGCAAGCTGTCCAGCGATGAGCGCACAACTTCGTCGTCATCGACAATCAGAACGACAGGCTCGTTCGGCAAGGGATCCATCGTCATCGACTTGACTTGCCTCCAAGCGGCGACAACGTTGTCGCCAGCCTGTTTTCTCGATCTGAGATCGTCGTACGCAGGCAAGCGCCGATACCGGCAGGCGCCAGGAGGCTCGCCAATTGGCCGGGGATCGAAATCACCGGCCTGCTTTCATATCCGAAAAAGGCCGCGAACAGCCGCGAAACCCAGATCGCTTGTCGATGC
Organism: Hyphomicrobiales bacterium; assembly: GCA_017304505.1. GTDB lineage: Bacteria > Pseudomonadota > Alphaproteobacteria > Rhizobiales > Xanthobacteraceae > Z2-YC6860. Next base: position 9,280 of record JAFKKQ010000289.1, read on the forward strand.
GACCTAGCCATGCCCATCTTCACGAACTCCGACTCGTCGGAAGATCATCGTTGACCCGCGAGTCATTGGCCAATGGTAACAGCCCGCCCCTGCTCTGCGGCGGTCAATCTAATCCGTCCGCAAACGGCAGGTCATCTAAACCTATGTATAATCTATCGAACTCGGCGGCTTGCGATTGTCCAAAGAAAGCCGGCGGTGCGCAAGCGCGCGCCGCACACGCGAACGTATTGCGGCGCAATTGCAGATTCGAACCGGTTTACGAAAAAGACCAAGCGCGAGAATGCCTTCATGAATGCGGGTTAACAATTCTCGGGCCGTCCGACGTTCGGCAAAGCGCAGAGATCAACAATTACACGTACGTATAGGTCGAAGTGCAAAAGTGTTCGATATAGCTTTGGCCTGGAACGTCGGATCAAAGCCACGCCGCACGGCGCGCTTGAGGCAGCGGCGGCGAAGATCGAGTTCAGGGGAGGTACCCATGCTCGATTGGATAGTCGAGACGGTGATAGCGATCGTTTCGTATGTACCGGCGCAATTTGTACCCCCGGATTCCCAGCATTTTGTGCTGATCCGCTCGATGTTCGGGCTGCTGCTGATTGTTCTGGTGGTGCTGATCCTGGCGCTGAACCCGCTGCGGCTTATCAGGCGCAATCTTCGCAATCGGCAGTCGGCCAATCATAGCCTGGACCGCTGAACCGTTCGGCGTTCCGGCAGCACGCCCGTGAAGCCGATCGGCCAGGACGGAGGCGGTGCGTGAGATATCTTTCGGACCGCATCGCTCGTTGGCTTCCTTCGACCTGTTGGCTCGCGGAATATCGAGCGCACTGGTTGCGCGGCGACCTCGTCGCGGGCGTAACGCTGGCCGCCTATGCGATCCCGGTTTCGCTTGCGTATGCCGGCCTCGCCGGCCTCCCGCCGCAGGTCGGTGTGTACGGGTATCTCCTGGGAGGACTCGGCTACGCGTTGCTAGGCTCGTCGCGCCAGCTCGCGATTGGCCCCACATCGGCGATCTCGCTGATGATCGCGGGAACGGTCGGCGCGATGGCCGAGGGAGATGCACAGCGCTACATGCAAATTGCCAGTCTCACGGCCGTCACCGTTGCAGGGCTGTGCCTCATCGCCTGGGTCTTGCGGTTGAGTGTACTTGTCAAGTTGATCAGCGACAGTGTCCTTGTCGGCTTCAAGATCGGCGCCGGCTTGACCATCGCCATGAGCCAGTTGCCGAGCCTGTTTGGTGTGGCGGGTGGCGGCCATCATTTCTTTGAGCGCCTGTGGCAGTTGGCGCTGCAGATCGGGCAGACAAATCCTGTCGTGGTCGCGGTCGGCTCCGCCGCAATTGTCCTGCTCTTGGCCGGAGCGCGGCTACTGCCGGGCAAACCTGTGGCGCTCGGAGTTGTGGCACTCGCGATCGCCGCTGCATCCATTCTCGGATTGGCTGAACTTGGCGTACCAACCACCGGCCCGATTCCTGCCGGTCTGCCCTCTCTCTCGGTCCCCGCGCTTCGGCTGCGGGATGTCGAGCAGCGTATAGCCGGAGGAAGGCATCTCGCTCATCCGC
>JAFKKQ010000290.1 GCA_017304505.1 Hyphomicrobiales bacterium
TCCGCAGCGGCACCGGCCGGGCGGCCGCCGGCCGGTGGGCAACCTCAGGCTCTGGTTTGGCGCGAAGGCCGCGCGAAGCGGGTCGCGATGGCGGCAAACCACGCCTGCCGCTTCAGCCGCATCGCCTCAATGGCCATGAGGGCCGCCGGAGTGACAATCAGGGTCAGGATCGTCGCAAAGCCGAGCCCGAACACGATGGCCGTGGAGAGGCTGATCCACCACTGCGTCGCCGGCGCCCCAACCGACACCTCGCGGCTGAGGAACTCGATGTTGACGCCGAATGCGATCGGCAGCACGCCGAGGATCGCGGTCACGGCAGTCAATACCACGGGCCGCGCACGCTCGCGGCACGTCTCCACGATGGCGTCGTAGGCGTTCATGCCTTCGCGCCGCAATCGGTCGTAAGTGTCGATGAGAACGATGTTGTTGTTGACGATGACGCCGGCGTTGGCGATGACGCCGATGCCGGTCATCACCACGCCGAACGGCTGCCCCATGATGAGCAGACCGAGCAGAACGCCAATCGTCGAGAGCACCACCGCCGACAACACCAGTGCCACCGACGTCAACCGGTTGAACTGCGCCAACAGGATCGCAAAGATCAGGAAGATCGCGGTGCCGAACGCCTTCATCAGGAACGCCGACGCCTTGGCGCGCTCCTCGTCTTCACCCTTCAATTTCCACGTCACGCCGTTGCCGAGATCAGCCTTCGCCAGTTCCTGCGCAATCTCTTCCTGCAGCTTTGCCGTCTGCACGCCCTGCGCCACGTTGGCCGAGACGGTCATCACGCGGTTGCCCGCCACGCGGTTGATGTAGCCGACGCGCTGGGCTGGAATCCGCTCGACAAAATTGCCGATGGGCACCGATCCGGACGGAGTCTGCACGCGCAACTCGTCGATCTGATCGAGGCTGCGCCGGTCCTCCGGGAAACGCACCAGGATATCGACGGCCTTGTCGCTGCTGGCGGGCCGGTATTCCGTCGCCTTGACGCCGTTGGTGACGAGTTGCACCGCCGTCCCAACCGTCGCGGGGTTGGCGCCGAATTTGGCCGCCTCGGCCTGGTTGACCCGAATCTTCCAATCGATGCCGGGCAGCGGCAACCCGTCATCCAGGTCGCGGATCTCGCTGCGCTGCGCCAGCATGGCTGCGACCTTCTTGGCCACGGCGGGCAGCACGTCGGGGTCGAGCGCGCCGATCTGCACCTGGATCGGCTTGCCGGTCGGCGGCCCGGCGCGTGGCGCGGTCACCTCGACCAGGATGCCGGGAATATCGGCTGTCGCCTCGCGGATTCCGTCCATGATCTCGTGCGCCGGCGCGCGCGTGCGCCAATCGCCGAACTCGAACTGAATGACGCCGATGGTGTCTTCGCTGATTTCGTTCGAACCGCGAGGCTGCTCGCCGACGCGCGTGTAGACCGTCTTCAGGCCTTTCGCCTGCAGCACGCGTTTTTCCACATCGCCAACAAGCTGGTTCTTTTCATCCAGGGAGAGGTTGCCCCGCGCGTGGACGATCACTTGGCCGTAATCCGGCTCGACCGCCGGAAAGAATTCGACACCGTTGCCGAACTTGCCATAACCGACCTGCACCGCAACGAGGAGAAAGGCAGCAATGGCCAGCGTCGTACCCGGCCGGCGAAGCGCAAGCCGTACGGTCCGCATATAGAGACCGCTTTCACTGGAGCGGTCGTCGTGCGGATGCGTCGAGGCTTTCCCGAGCAAGGCGCCCAACGTCGGCGTAAAGAACAACGCAACCGCAAGCGAAGCGGACAGCGTCGCGATCAATGTGATCGGCAGATACTTCATGAACTCGCCAACCACGCCGGGCCAGAACAGCAGTGGCGAGAACGCCGCCACGCGGGTCGCGGTCGCGGCGATGACAGGCCCCGACATACGCTTGGCCGCCTGTGCGTAAGCCTCCTTTGGCGCAACGCCCTCAGCCATCCGGCGCTCGGCAAACTCCGAGACGATGATGGCATCGTCGACCAGCATCCCGACCGCGAGGATCAGCGAGAACAACACCACGATGTTGACGGTCAGCCCGCCCAATTGCAGCCCAAGGACGCCGGCGAGGAACGAAGCCGGAATCGCGATGCCGATGAACAGCGATGCCCGGAATCCGAGCGCGAACAGGATGATGACCGCGACCAGCAGGACACCCGTCGCCACCGAGTTCTGCAGATCGGACAGCATCTGCCGGATGACCTTCGACTTGTCCTGGGTGAAGGTCACCTGAACCGCGCCGGGCCAGGTCTTCTGCAGCGTCTCGACCGCCTTCTTCACCCCATCGACGGTTTCGATCAGGTTGGCGCCCGTGCGCTTCGATACCTCGATCGTCATCGCGGGAAGGCCGTTGACGCGCGTGACCGAGGTCGCGTCCTTGAACGTCGGCTTGATCCGAACCACGTCGCCAATGGTGACGGCGGCCCCGCTCGATGCGGCAAGCGGAATCTTGAGCACATCCTGCGGATGCTCGATCAGGCTCGGCACCTTCACGGCAAAGCGCCCGGTCGGGCCTTCCAGCGCACCGGCGGCGATCAGGCTGTTCGAGGCGTTGAAGCCTGCGATCAACTGATCGAGCGACACGCCGTAGCTTTTCATCAGCATCGGCTCGGCGATGATCTCGACCGCCTCGTCGCGGGCCCCACGCAACTCCGCCGACAGCACACCGGGGACCTGCTCGATGGTGTTCTTGGCATGCCGCGCAATCTGCAACATGGTGCGCTCGGGCACTTGGCCTGAGAGCGCCACGACCAGCACGGGATAGAGCGAAAGATTGACCTCCTGAACGCTCGGTTCGTCAGCATCTTTCGGCAGGTCGCGCTTGGCCTGATCGACCTTGGCCCGCACGTCGGCGAGAGCAGACTTCGAGTCGAAGCCAGCTTCAAATTCAAGCAGGACATAACCGCCGCCTTCGTAGGCGGTGGAGCGCATTTCCTTGACGTTGCCGACCGACTTGAGTTGGGTTTCGACCGGCCGCAGCAGCAGCCGTTCGGAGTCCTCCGGGCTGATGCCGCGCTGGGTGAGCTGGACATAAACGATCGGAATGCGGACGTCCGGCTCGGCCTCTTTGGGGATCGTCTCGTACGCCACAAATCCCGCCAGGAGGAGGAATAGCAGCGTCACGACCGTCAATCGTGCGTGACTGATGGCGTAGTCGATCAACCGGGCCATGACGGCAATCCGTTACAATGTGGTCCGTTCCGCCGGCTTAGCGGCTGGCGGCAAGTTCAGTCGCGGCAACCGCGTCGACGCGGTTGCCCTCTCGCACGAAATCCTGGCCTTGAACGATGACGCGCGCGCCATCGGACACGCCGGCAAGCCACATGAAACTCTGGTCGTCTTCGACGATCGTTGTCGGCGTGAAGCCAACCTTGCCCTGGCGCTCAACAGTGCGAACGCCGAGATCGCCCGAAGAAGAAAAGATCAGCGCCGAGCGCGGCACCCGTGTCGCCGGCGTCGGCGCCAGCGGAATGGTCACCTCCGCCGTAATGCCATCCGGGATCGCACCGTCGGCGTTCGGCATTTCCACCTCGACGCGATAGGTCCGGGTGGCCGCCACCGCGGACTTGGAGACGTAGCGCACCCGCCCCTGCTTCGTCTGCCCCGACACCAGCCGGACCTCGGCGGTGTCACCGACACGAATGCTGCCGACCTTGCGTTCCGACACCTCGACAACCGCAAGCATCGGATCGAGCCCGACAATATCGGCGACCGACGTGCCGGTGAAAGAGAACGCCGATGTTCCCACCTCGGAGACATTGGTAACGACGCCATCCCACGGCGCGCGGATGACGCCGCGCTCAAGCTCGGCTTCCGCGCTCGCCAGCCCGGCCTCCGCGGCCTTGAACTGCGCCTCGAGTGTGTTCAGCTCAAGCTTGGGAACGGCATTGATCTGTGCCAGCCGCCGCTTGGCCTCCAGTTCGATCTGGCGCTGCTCGACCAGCGCTCTGGCTTGGACGACCTGCGCCTCGCGGGCGTCGTCCGACAGGATGGCGATGACATCGCCTTTCTTAACGTGCGAGCCGCGATGAACGCGCACCTCGGTCAGAATGCCGCCGGTCCGGGCAAAGGCCGATACCTTGCGATCGGCCTCGGTGCGGCCGGAAAGCACGAGCTTGCGGCTGTGCGACGCGACGTGCGTTTCGACCACCGCCACCCGGAACGGCTTTTGCGCCTCGGATTCGCTGACGCGGGGTGCGGCGTCACTCGACCCGTGTTCGCGCGGCAGGATATAGCCCGAAGCAATCCAGAGCACCGCCGCCGCAACCAGCCCGCCGGCGGTGAGATGACGCGCTTTCATGAGGTCCTCTCCTGCCCCGCGCCGGCGGCCCGGCTGCGCAACATGTGCCTGGTGATGTCCATGAACACGGGAATGAGGGCGTCGGCTTTGAAGTGAGGGTCGAGCGCACGACGCCACCAGACGCCATCGGCGATGATGATCAGCATGTCCACAGCGCCTTCGATGTCGGCATCCTTGGCGATGTCGCCGCGCTCGGCAGCGGCCCGGAACAGGTCCACGAGCCACTTGCGGACATCGGCGTCGAAGGCGGCCGAGATGCGCGCGATCTCGGGATCGCGCCGCGCCTCCGACATCACCTCAGTGCACAGCTTCACCTGCTCGATCGAGCGCTCGGTGAAGTGATGGTGCGCCATGCCCTCGAGCAGGGGGAACAAGCCATGAGACAGATCCGCCTGCGCGAATTCCTGCGCCACCTCGGCGCGGTCACGCTCGGCAATGCCGGCGATGATCGCCTCTTTCGATGGGAAATAGCGATAGAGGTTGCCGGGGCTCATGCCCGCCTCGACACAAATCTCGTGCATCGATGTCTTGTGGAAGCCCGAGCGCACAAAGCAGCGCTGCGCGGCGGCGAGAATCTCGTCGCGGCGGTCGGATTGCCTCTGGACGTTGGCCCGCGCCATTGGAGTTATTGCAATGCAAAGATTGAGAGTGAACGTTCGTTCTCATAAAAAATACCCGATTATTGGTAATATCGTCAACGGCGACGATGGCCGATAAGGGGTAATATTGCACCGCAATAGCAAACCCACGGGCCGCGCAAGGCGCTCCAGGCAGAAATTTTCGACCGGACAAAGCGTTGAAGCCCGCGCCTCCCACAGAGCCATCGGCGGGGGTGGCACCGACACTTATTGTCGAGGCGACAGCAAAAATCCGCACCCCGCCATGCGCAGACGGCCTGCGGGCGCTCGACTCAGGACACGTGCTTAATCATGCGATGAAGAAACACATTGAACCGCTGCCATGCCGCGGGGTTGCTCTGGCGCACCGCGGCGCAAGCTCGCCCGGCGAGGCGGCAAGCCGCCTCGGCCTGCCCTGCGGCCGCCAGCGTTTCCAGGCTCGACAGCAGCACCTCCGCGAGCCGCATCGATTCATCCGCGTGCGCGTGCCGATCCGGCGCGGAAGCGTTCGCGCTCACCACCCTGCCCCGGATGAAATGCCGAGGTGCTCCTTGGCCTTCTCGGTCATCATCTCCGGCGTCCAAGGCGGCTCATAGGTCAACGCGACGTCGACGAACTCGACGTCGGAAACAGCCTCGGCGGCATCGAGCGCGCCATCCTTGAGAAAGCCTGTCGCCGGGCAACCGCGCGTGGTCGTCGTCATGGTGATATGGGCAACACCGCCGTCTTCGACGGCGATGTCATAAACCAGGCCGAGATCGACAATGTTGTAGCCAAGCTCGGGGTCGATCACGAGGCGCAGCGCATCCCTGATTCGCTCGGCGAGGCCGGCGGGCGCAACGGTTGTTTCGCTCATGCGGCCGCCCCCTTTTTGCTGCCGACGCGGACCAGAACCTTGTAGGTCTTGCCGTCCGTCTCGAAGGCGCCGCGCCAGCTATGGCCGCGCTTGGCCAATTCGGGGAACAGGAAGATCGGCTCGCGGCACAGCAGCGCCGACAGCACCTGCCCCGGCTTGAGCTTTTCCGTCGCGGCGAGAATGCGCACCATCGGCTCCGGCGGGTCGAGCTCGCGGTTGTCCATCTGCTCGACCGGATCGGGCCACGCGCCATTGTCCGCCGCTGCAGCCGCGCCGACCGTCGCGGCGTTGGTGGGCGGGGCGCCGGTTGGCGAAAACAGCACCTCCCATTCGCCGCC